>JAEULF010000141.1 GCA_016793965.1 Alphaproteobacteria bacterium
AATTCGCCATCCTGACCCTCGGCTTCGGCGCCATCCTGCACAGCGTTTTCGTCAACTGGGTCGACTTCACCAACGGCCCGCTCGGCATCACCAAGATCCCGCCGCCGCGGCTGCCGATCGTCGATGTCGAGATCGCCGGCGGGCGCCCCTACTACTTCCTCGTCCTGTTCTTCGTGCTGCTGACGGCGTACCTGACGCGCGCGCTGGTCCAGAGCCGCACCGGCCGCGCCTTCGTCGCCATCCGCGAGAACGACGCGCTCGCAGCTTCCCTCGGCATCGACGTGTTCCGCCACAAGCTGCTGGGCTTCGTCGCGGCGACCATGATCGTCGGCGTCGCCGGCTGCCTCAACGCGCACTACCTCAAGGTCATCACGCCCGACCTGTTCACGCTGCACTACATGGCGCCGATGGTGATCATGGTGATCGTCGGCGGCAAGGGAACGATCCCCGGGCCGATCATCGGTGCCGCCGTCTACGTCGGGCTGCTCGAGCTGCTGCGCGCCAGCGGCCCCTGGCGCATGCTGGTCTTCGCCGTGCTGCTGACGCTCTCCGTCATCTTCCTGCCGGGCGGCATCGCCTCCCTGGCGGCGCGCCTGCGCCGGCGCAAGGGCGGTGCTCCGTGACCGCCCTGCTGCTCGACGTCCGCGGCCTGACGCGCGCCTTCGGCGGCCTGATCGCCGCGAACAACGTCGACCTGACCGTCGGCGCGCGCGAGGTGGTCGGCCTGATCGGCCCCAACGGCGCCGGCAAGACGACGGTGTTCAACATGATCGCCGGCAGCATGACGCCGACCGCCGGCACGGTGCGCTTCATGGGCGAGGACTGCACCGGCGACCCGGCGCACCGCATGGCCCAGCGCGGCGTCGCGCGCACCTTCCAGATCACCAGCCTGTTCCCGACCCTGACGGTCGCCGAGAACGTCGCCGTTGGCACGCACCGGCGCAAGCGCTCCGGCTGGGGCGGCTCGATCCTGCGCCTGCCGCGCTTCCGGCGCGAGGAGGCGGAGGTGCGCGCCAAGGTCGCGGAGGTCCTGGAGTTCCTCGGCATGGCGCGCCAGAGCGAGATGATCGCGCAGACTCTGCCCTATGGCGACCAGCGCAAGCTGGAGATCGCCATCGCGCTCGCCGCCGAGCCGGCGCTGCTGCTGCTCGACGAGCCGGCGGCCGGCATGAACCCCGACGAGGCGAAGCGCCTGACCGCCATGATCGGCAGGATCCGCGACACCGGCGTCAGCGTTCTGCTGGTCGAGCACCACATGCGCGTGGTCATGGGCATCTGCGACCGGATCGTCGTGCTCAACCAGGGCATCAAGATCGCGGAGGGCCCGCCCGCCGCCGTCGCCAACGACCCGACGGTGATCGGCGTCTATCTCGGGCGGGAGGCTGCCCGTGCCTAGCGCGCCCATGCTGTCGCTCAAGGACGTGACGGTCCGCTATGGGCTGCGCGAGGCGCTCTCGGGCATCTCGTTCGAGGTCGGCGAGGGCGAGCTGGTGACGCTGATCGGCACGAACGGCGCCGGCAAGACGACCTGCCTCAAGGCCATCTCCGGCCTGCTGAAACCGTCCGCCGGGCGCATCGAGTTCCGCGGCGCGCGGGCCGACGGCCTGGCGCCGCACGCGCTCGTCGGCCTGGGCATGGCGCATGTGCCCGAAGGTCGGCTCCTGTTCCCCGACATGACGGTGCTCGATCATCTCGAGCTCGGCGCCATGCGCGCGGCGGCCGACGCCAAGCCCTATGACGAGCGCCTGGAGTGGTGCTTCAGCCTGTTCCCGCGGCTGAAGGAGCGGCGCGGCCAGAAGGGCGGCACGCTGTCCGGCGGCGAGCAGCAGATGGTGGCGATCGCGCGCGGCCTGATGTCCTCGCCGCGGCTGCTGATGCTCGACGAGCCCTCGCTCGGCCTGGCGCCGGTCGTCGTCGACCTGCTGGCCGACGTCATCGCGCAGCTGCACAAGGGCGGGCTGACCGTGCTGCTGGTCGAGCAGCGCGTCGACCTGGCGCTGAAGCTCGCCGACCACGGCTGCGTGCTGGAGACCGGGCGCATCATCCTGCGCGACCGCGCGGCCGCGCTGCTGGAGAACCCGATGGTCAAGCAAGCCTACCTGGGAGCCTGAGCGATGGACGGGACGGCGGCGATGGCGGGAACCCGGCAGCGGCCAGCGGCACCCTGGCGCATCGGCGTCGATGTCGGCGGCACGTTCACCGACATGGTGCTGGTGGACGACACAGGCATCCTCTCGGTCTTCAAGGTGCCCTCCGTGCCCTCCAGCCCGGCCGATGGCGTGATCGCCGCCGTGGACGCCGCGGCGGCGCATTTCGGCATGACGCGCGGCGCCTTCCTGACGGGCTGCGGCTTGTTCATCCACGGCTCGACCGTGGCGACCAACACCATTCTGGAGGGCAAGGGCGCGAAAGTCGGGCTCCTCGTCACCGAGGGCTTCCGCGACAGCCTGGAGATCCGCCGGGGCATCCGCTTCCACCAGTGGGACCACCGCGCCGCCTATACCCCGGTCCTGGTGCCGCGCTCGCTGCGCCTGCCGCTCGGCGGCCGCATCGACCGCGACGGCAAGGAGCTGGCGCCGCTCGACCGCGCGGCGCTCGATAGCGCGCTGGCGGCCTTCGAGGCGGAGGGCGTCGAATCCCTCGCGATCTGCCTGATCAACGCCTTCGCCAACCCCGCGCACGAGCGCGCCGCGGCGGACTCGATCCGCCAGCGCTGGCCGAAGCCCTGGCTCTCCGTGTCCACGGACATCGTGCCGATCGTCGGCGAGTACGAGCGCTCCTCGACCGCCGTCGTCAACGCCTACATCGCGCCGCGCGTCGTCACCTACCTGCGCGCGCTCGGCACGCGGCTCAAGGAGGACGGGCTGCGCCACCCGCTCATGCTGCTGCAGAGCAACGGCGGCGCGGTCTCGGTCGATCAGGTGGCGAGCCGGCCGGTCAACCTCGTGCTCTCGGGCCCGGCAGCCGGGGTCGGCGCGCTCACCTTCTTCTCGGCAGCCGCCGGCGGCAACCTGATCTCCATGGAGATCGGCGGCACGTCCTGCGACGTCGCGCTGATGAGCGGCGGCACGGTCGGCGTCACCGACGACCTCGTCATCAACCAGTACCACGTCGCCGTGCCCTCGGTGGACATCCACTCCGTCGGCGCCGGCGGCGGCACCATCGCCGGCGTCGACGCGGCGGGGATGCTGTACGTCGGGCCGCATGGCGCCGGCGCCCAGCCCGGCCCGGCCTGCTACGGCCTCGGCGGGACGGAGCCGACGGTCACGGACGCGCATCTCGTGCTCGGGCGCCTGCGCGAGGGCTCGCTCGGCAGCGGCGGCGTCAGCCTCGACCGCGCCAAGGCCGTGGCGGCCGTCGAGACGCGCGTTGCCAAGCCGCTTGGCCTCAGCGTCGAGGCAGCGGCGGCCGGCATCGTCCGACTGCTGGAGCAGAAGCTGGTGCACGCGGTCGAGCATATGAGCGTGCAGCGCGGCCTCGATCCGCGCCGCTTCACGCTGGTGGCCGCGGGCGGCGCCGGGCCGCTGCACGGCAGCCCGGTCGGGCGCATGATCGGCTGCCGCTCGGTCTACGTGCCGCGCCTGTCCGGAGCCTTCTGCGCGCTCGGCATGCTGCACTCGAACCTGCGCCAGGACTTCGTCGCAGTGACGCGCCCGGACTCGATCGACAGCATGGACATGGCCGGTCTCGCCGGCCGCTTCGCCGAGCTGGAGCAGCGCGCGCGGTCGAGCCTGGCGCTGGAGGGATTCGGCGGCGAGAGGCTGCGCATCGAGCGCGGGCTCCACCTGCGCTACCGCGGCCAGCAATGGTCGCTGCGCGTCGCGATCCCGGCCGACCGGCCGCCGGACGCGGCCTCGATCCGGGCCGCTTTCGAGCCGGAGTACCGGCGCCAGTTCGGCCATATCCAGCCGGACGGCGTCATCGACGTCACGGCCTTGCGCGTCGCCGGCATCGGCCTCCTGCCGCCGCTGAAGCCCGCCGTGCCTCCCGCCGCCAAGACGGCGCCCGCGGCACGCGAGACGCGGCGGGTCTACATCGACGACAAGCTCGGCTGGCGGCAGACGCCAGTCTATGCCGGCGCCGACCTCAAGCCCGGCCATCGCCTCGCCGGGCCCCTCGTCGTCGAGGAGGCGACCACCACGGTGTTCGTCGGCGTCGGCGAGACGCTGGAGGTCGACGCCACCGACAATTTCATGGTGCGCCTCGGCGCGCCGGGAGACGCAGCATGAGCAGGAAGCAAGCGGACGCGAAGGCGGCGCCGGCGGCCCACGACCCGGTCCTCCTCGCCCTGGTGCAGAACCGCCTCGACCACATCTCGCAGCAGATGGGCCACGTCATGCTGCGCACCGCGCGCAGCCCGATCTTCCAGAGCCATGATTTCTCCTGCTTCGTCACCGGCGGGGCGGGACAGCTCGTCAGCCAGGCCGATGGCTGCCCGGTTCACACCGGCAGCGGCGGCTTCGCGGTGCGCGGCATCCTCAAGGATTTCGGCGCCGACATCGCGCCTGACGACGCCTTCCTGGTGAACGACCCCTATCTCGGCGGCGGCAACCACCTGCCGGACTGGGTGATCGCGCGTCCGGTGTTCGTCGCCGACCGCCTCGTCGCCTTCACCTGCAACCGCGCGCACCAGTCCGACATCGGGGGCGGTGCGGCCGGCACCTACAACCCGCGCGCGACGGAGATCTTCCACGAGGGCCTGCGGCTGCCGCCGGTCAAGGTCGCCGAGCGGGGCCGGATCAGGAAGGATCTCTGGAACCTCCTCCTCGCCAACACGCGCACGCCGGACTTCCTCGACGGCGACCTGCGCGCCATGCTCGGCTCGACGCAGATCGGCGCCGAGCGCGTCGGCCAGCTCTTCGACGAGCTCGGCCTGGACGAGGGGCTGCGCTACGTGGACGGCATCCTCGACCACGCCGAGCGGCGCATGCGCGCGGAGATCGCCGCCCTGCCGGACGGCGTCTATGTCGGCGAGGAGACCGCCAACTCCGACTGCTTCGAGCGCATGGAGGTGCTCTACCGCGTCACCGTCACCATCCGCGGCGACAGCATGACGGTCGACTTCGCCGGCACCTCGCCGCAGATGAAGGGCTTCAAGAACAGCTCGATCGCCAACACCCACTCGATGGTCTATGTCGGCATCGGCTCCTTCTTCCAGCCGGAGATGCCGCGCAACGAAGGCACCTTCCGCCCGGTCAAGGTCGAGGTGCCCTATGGCTGCACCTTGAATCCAAGGCCGCCGGCGGCGACGACCTTCGCGACGGCCTTCCCCGCGCACGACGTCATCCAGGCGATCTGGAAGGCGCTCGCCCAGGCGGCACCCGAGCGCGCGGTCGCCGGCTGGGGCAAGGCGATCATCCCGATCTCGGCCGGGCGCCAGCCGACGACGGGCGCCCAGTACGTGCTCTATCACTGGAACGGCCTCTCCGGCAGCGGCGCGGTGCAGGGCCGCGACGGGCTGAACCAGATCGCGCACCTGTCGTCGCTCGGCGGCCTGACGCTCCCGAACGTCGAGACCTGGGAGCAGCTCTATCCCGTGCGCGTCGTCCGCCACGAGTTCCGCGAGGACGGCGGCGGGGCGGGCGAGTGGCGCGGCGGCACCGGCGTCGACTACGTGGCGGACGTGCTGACGCCCGCCGAGTACTCGTTCCGCGGCGAAGGGCTCTACGACCCCTCGGGCTTCGGCCACGCCGGCGGCCAGCCGGGAGCGCCGGGCGCGCTCCACGTCACGCTGCCGGACGGCAAGCGCCATGAGCCGCCGCAGTACTCGCTGGAGAACCTGCCGCCGGTGCGCATCCACAATCTGTCGCCGGGCGGCGGCGGGCTCGGCGAACCGAAGCGGCGGGCGCCGGAGGCCGTGCTGCGCGACGTGCGCGACGGCGTCGTCAGCCGCGGCGCGGCGGAGCGCCTCTACGGCGTCGTCATCGCCGCCGACGGCAGGTCGGTCGACCTGGAGGCGACGCGCAAGCGCCGCGCGGCGTGACGCCGGGCGAGCGCAACCTCCGCATCGTCGTCGCGGCCCGGCCGGAGGGGCTGCCCCGTCCTGCCGACTTCGCTGCGGAGGAGGGGCCCGTGCCCCAGCCGGGCGACGGCGAGGTGCTCGTCCGCTGCCTTTGGCTCTCGGTCGATCCCTACATGCGCGGGCTGCTCGACGGGGTCTACCCGTCGATCCCGCCGCCGGCGATCGGCGACGTGATGTTCGGCGGCGCGGTGGGGCGCGTCGTCGCCTCGAACCACCCGGACCTCGCGCCCGGCGATGTCGCCGAGGGCTATCTCGGCTGGCAGCGCTTCGCGGTCGCGCCGGGCAGCGCCCTGCGCAGGGTCGATCCGGCGCTGGCCCCGATCTCGACGGCATTGGGCGTCCTCGGGATGCCGGGCATGACGGCCTATTTCGGCATGACCGAGGTCGGGGCACCGAGCGCCGGCGAGACGGTGGTGGTCTCCGCCGCCGCCGGCGCGGTCGGCTCGGCGGCCGGGCAGATCGCGCGAATCGCCGGCGCCCGCGTCATCGGGATCGCCGGCGGGAAGGCGAAGGCGCGCCACGTGGTCGAGGATCTGGGGTTCGCCGCCTGCATCGACTACCGCGCCGAGCCCGACCTGCTCGCCGCGCTGCAACGCCGCTGCCCCGGCCGCATCGACCTGTACTTCGACAATGTCGGCGGCACGACCTGGGACGCCGTGACGGGCTGGATGAACACCGATTGCCGCATCGTTCTGTGCGGCCAGATCAGCGAGTACAACGACCGCAGCCCGTCGCTGGGGCCGCGGCGCCTCAAGGAGTTCGAGGTCCGGCGCGCGCGCCAGCAGGGCTTCCGCGTGCTCGACTACCGCGCCCGCTATCCCGAGGGCATCGCCAGGATGGCCGCGTGGGTCGGCAACGGCGCGTTGCGCTACCGCGAGACCGTCGTCGCGGGCATCCGGCGGGCACCGGAGGCCTTCATTGCGCTGTTGCAGGGCGGGAACATCGGCAAGATGCTGGTGCGCGTCGACGAGGACGAGCGCGAGGAGGGCGGCAAGCGATGAACGACGTCTCCAGCAAGGCACGCCGGCCGGCTGCCTATGCCGGCTACCGGTTGCGCGACGTGCCCGAGCCGGACCTCGAGCTGGCCCAGGTCGGGCCGGGCACGCCGGGCGGCGAGATGATGCGCCGCTACTGGCAGCCCGTGGTGCTGGCGTCCGAGCTCGGCGCGGTGCCGGTGCGGCTGCGCATCCTCGGCGAGGACCTCGTCGCCTTCCGCGACGGGTCGGGGCGAGTCGGCCTGCTGCACCGGCACTGCGCCCATCGCGGCGCCGGGCTGGAGTTCGGCCGCATCGTCGAGCGCGGCATCAAGTGCTGCTATCATGGCTGGTGGTTCGACGTGGACGGCACGCTGCTCGACGCGCCGGCCGAGCCGCCGGACAGCGCGCTGCGGCGCACGGCCTGCCAGGGCGCCTACCCCGTGCACGAGGCCGCCGGCCTCGTCTTCGCCTATCTGGGCCCGCCGGAGGAGCAGCCGGCCTTCCCCAACTACGACACGCTGAACCTGCCGGGCACGGATCTCGTGCCGTACTCCATCAGCCATCCCTGCAACTGGCTGCAGGTGCACGAGAACCTGATGGACCCCTGGCACGCCGTGTTCCTGCACAGCCGCATGGGCGCCACCCAGATCACCGCCGCCTGGGGCGAGATGCCGGTGACCGAGTGGGGCGAGATCGGCGACCGCGTGTACTACCTGACCAGCCGGCGCCTCGGCGACCTGGTCTGGGTGCGCTTCAACGAGGTGATGGCGCCGAACGTGGGCCAAGTCGGCGGGTTCTGGCAGGACGGTGCGCGCGAGGTGCTGTTCCAGCGCGTCGCGGCGACGCGCTGGACCGTGCCGAACGACGACGCCTCGGCCACCATCTTCGGGCTGCGCCACTTCAGCGACGACGTCGAGGGGCCGGGCGGGCTCGGCGACCGTGCCAAAGTCGGCAAGGAGAAGCTCGACGTCTACGGCCAGACCGGCGGCCGCAGCCTCGCCGAGATGCAGGACAACCCGGGGGATTGGGAGGTCATCGTCTCGCAGCGGCCGATCGCGATCCACGCGGCCGAGCACAAGGGCAGCAGCGACCGGGGCGTCGCCATGCTGCGCCGCCAGGTCAGGCGCTGCATGCGCGGCGTCGCCGGCGAAGGCGAGCCGCTGCCGCCGCTGCACAAGCCGGGGCCGGACGGCATCGTGCCGACCTGGACCAGCAACAGCGTGTTGCGCGTGCCGCAGCGCAAGGACCTGCCGGACCAGGAGCTGCTGCTCGCCGTCGGCCGCGCCGTGCGCGACGCGGTCGTCGCGGCCGACGGGATGGTCGGCGAGATGCGCCTGGCCGCCATCCGCGCCAACCTGAGGAAGGCCGCGACGGAGCTGGCGCAGGGTTAGGGCCGGAGCCCGCGCCTACTCCGCGGCCTTCAGCGGCCCCATGCGGCGCGTCAGGAACTCGGTCTGCAGCGTCTCGACCTGCGGGAAGCCGATGAACTCCTTGAAGGCGCTCATCTCCATGACCGGCTGCGGCAGGCCGGCTGTCGTCTTGGTCTGGGCGAGCTGCTTCAGGTTGCGCCGCATCGCCTCGGCGACGCTCATCAGCGGCACGAGCGGGAAGACGGCGAAGGCCGCCACCTCCTTGATCTGGGCCGGCGTCAGGTCCTTCTCCAGCCAGCCGAGGATCTGCAGCGACAACGGCACGCCGCAAGCCTCGCGCAGGCGCTTCAGCCCGGCAAAGGTCTTGAAGCAGCGGCTGATCGGCTGGATCAGGTCGGCGCCGGCCGCGACATAGGCCTTGGCCCGCTGGATCGCCTCGTCCTCGGTCAGCGCGTCCGTGCGCGCCACGATGATCAGGTCCTTGTCCCGGCGCGCGCGCACCGCCGCGCGGATCTTGCCGGCTCCCTCCTCGACCGGGAGGATCTCGACCGAGGTCGCGACGGCCGGGCAGCGCTTCGGCGCCTCCTGGTCCTCGAAGATCACGGCGGCCACGCCCGCGGCCTCGAACTCGCGCACCGTGCGCATCACGTTGATCGCGTTGCCGTAGCCGGTGTCGCAGTCGGCGATCATCGGGATCTTCACCGCGTTGGTCGCATTGCGCACGACCGTCAGGTTCTCCGTCATCGTGTAGATCTCGACGTCCGGCTCGCCCAGATGCGAGGCCGAGACGCCGAAGCCTGACGTCATCACGGCGTCGAAGCCGGCCTCCTCGATGAACTTGGCGCTGAGCGCGTCATAGGCGCCGGCGGCCCACACCGTGCCCTTCTCGCGGAGCATCTGGCGCATTCGGGCGGTCGTCTTCATGGCGGTCACTCCCTCGGTCGGATCGGGTTCGCGGTCACGCGGCGGGCGGCTGCACGCGCTTCAGGTAGGGGATCAGCCCGCCGAACTCGAGCATGTCGAGATCGGCGCGCGCGAGCGTGTCGAAGGGCAGCGAGCGTCCCTGCGTGTGGTTGCGCACCAGGCCGGCGGCCCAATCGACCTCGATCTCGTCCCACCGCGCGACGAGCTTCAGGATCCCCGGGCAGGCGACCTGCGGGAAGCCCATGCTGATCTCGCCGCGCCAGTAGCCGGGCGAGAAGGACTCCGCGATCACGCCGGCGATGCCGAGATGGCGCATGGCCCGCATCGGCGGGTAGTGCGGGTGGCCGTAGCCGAAATTCGCCGCACCGACCAGCAGGTCGCCCTTCCTGACCGCCTGATGGAAGCCGGGATCGTAGGATTGCATCGCGACCTTGGCGAGCTCCTCGACGTTCTGCAGCTTGATGTTCTTGACGCCGACGATCTGGTCGACGTCGAAATCGACCTCCGTGAAGACGAAGGCGACGCGGCCGCGCAGGTTCTGCAGCGCCATCGGACGGGCCTCCTAGAGGTACTTGCGCGGGTCGGCGATCTTGCCCTCGATCGCCGAGGCCGCGACGGTGGCGGCATTGACCAGATAGAGCTCCGAATCCGGGCTGCCCATGCGGCCCTTGACGTTGAGCGTGCCGGTGGAAACCGCGCGCTGGCCCGCCGTCATGGTCGCTATGCGCCCGAAGCAGTAGTCGCAGGAGGAGGACGAGACGAAGGCGCCGGCCGCCGCGAGCGTCGCGATCAATCCCTCCTCGGCGGCCTTGACCATGATCTCCTGGCTGGTCGGGACGACGTGCAGCTGGAAGCCCGGATGCACCCGCCGCCCCTTCAGCACGGCCGCGGCGATGCGCAGGTCCTCGAGCCGGCCCGAGGCGCAGGAGCCGAGATATCCTGCCTGCAGCTCCAGCCCGAGATAGTCCTTGAGGTCGCGCGTGTTGGCCGGGCTCGGCGGGATCACCACGATCGGCTCGAGCGTGCTGACGTCGATCTCATGCACCGCGGCATAGGTCGCGTCGGCGTCGCTCGACAGCGGCGCCAGCTTCTTCTTGGCGCGCGGCAGGATGTAGTCGAGCGTCGTCTTGTCCGGGTTGACGATGGCGGTGATGGCGCCGGTGAACATGGCGAGGCCGGTCATGGTCTGCCGGCCCTCGATCGAGATCCCCGCCAGCGCCGAGCCGCCCAGCTCCAGCACCTGGAAGCGGCAGGCGCTCGGCCCGAGCACGCGCACGATGTGGTGGAACACGTCGCGCGCCATGACGCCCTTGCGCAGCGCGCCGTTCAGGTTGACGCGCGTCGTCTGCGGCACCTTGAACGAGATCTTCTCGCGCACGAAGGCCTCGAGCAGGTGGCGGCGCACGCCGACGGCGAGCGTGCCGAACGTGCCGAGCTGGCTGATGTGCCCGTCGAAATGCACGACGAAGGCGCCGGGCACGGCGTAGCCCAGCTCGGCCGCGAGCTGGTGGCCGATGCCCTGGCGCTCGTAGAGCGGCACGTTGTTCTCCGCGCACCACTTGCGCGTGATGATGTGCAGCTCCTCCTCCTGCGGCGTCGCCGCCGGGACCATGTGGTCGATGAACATGACGTAGCGGTCGGGCTCCTTGACCCGCTCGATCCCGAACTCCTCCTTCATCTGCTTGAAGATGACGTCGGTGTAGCCGGGGAAGTCGTAGGCCACCACGTAGTCCGGCTTGGCCCAGATCTCCTGCCCGGCCTTGACGGACGCAAGGCCGGCGGCGCGCGCGAGGATCTTCTCGGCGATCGTGGAGCCCATGGGACGCTCTCCCTCTGCCTCGCGCGCACCGTTGGCCCGGCGGCGCTGGG
>JAEULF010000144.1 GCA_016793965.1 Alphaproteobacteria bacterium
ATGACCTTGGGCCCGAGCGTCCCGGGCAGCAGCGGATAGTCGAACTTCTTGCCCGTCGTGTTGTCGATCAGCGTGACGGTCTCTTTCTTCGCCTCTGGCATGGCTCGGCTCCCTCTTGCCCCCGGCGTCCGGTCAGGTCGGGCGGGAGCATATGGGGGAACCGCCGTTCGATCAATTGACGGGTCCGTGGCGCCGGGGCGGGGTGAGGGATCCGCAATCCGCCTGCCTCAGGCGGCGCGCGCGATCGCGTCCTCGATCCGTCCCATGCACTCTGCTCGCCCGAGGACCGCGGCGACCTCGAAGACCGGCGGCGAGACCGTGCTGCCGGTCAATGCCGCGCGCAGGGGCTGGGCGACGGCTCCGAGCTTCGCGCCGCTGGCCTCGGCAAAACTGCGTGCCGCCGCCTCGATCGCGGGGGCTGTCCAGGATTCGATGTTGCGCAAGGCGGCGCCAAGCCGGCTCAGCACCGCCTTGGCTTCCGCGGACAACTGGCTCGCCGCCTTCGGATCGATCGCGATCGGCCGCAGCCGTGCATAGGGAGCGGCCTGAACAGCCAGCTCCTTCAACGTCTTGGTCCGTGCCTTCAAGCCGGCCATACCGGCTTTCAGGCGATCGGGCGTTGCCGGCGCCATGGCATCGCCCAGCGTCGCTCGGAGGTAGTCGAGGACGAGGGATGCCAGCCGCTCGTCGCTGGCCTCCCGCAAATAGTGTCCGTTGAGGTGATCGAGCTTCGCGGCGTCGAACCGGGCCGGCGACCGGCCGACGGCCTCGAGGCCGAACCATTCGATCGCCTGCGCGGTCGATATGATCTCGTCGTCACCGTGCGCCCATCCCAGGCGCAAGAGATAGTTGCGCATGGCCTCCGGCAGGTAGCCCATGTCGCGATAGGCTTCGAGGCCGACCGCACCGTGGCGCTTCGACAGCTTGGCGCCGTCCGGGCCATGGATCAGCGGGATGTGCGCGAAGCGCGGAGGGGCCCAATCCATGGCGTGGTAGATCTGGAGCTGCCGGAAGGTATTGGTCAGATGATCGTCGCCGCGGATCACTTGGGTGACGCCCATATCGTGGTCGTCAACGACGACCGCCAGGAGATAGGTCGGAGTCCCGTCGGCGCGCAGGAGCACGAGGTCGTCCAACTGGGCGTTCTGGACGGTCACGCGTCCTTGCACATCGTCCTCGACCGTCGTTTCGCCCGATTGCGGCGCCTTGAGGCGGATGACAGGCGGTATGCCTGAAGGCGCGTCGCTGGCCGGCCGGTCGCGCCAGCGCCCGTCATAGCGGATCGGCTGGCCGGCGGCTTTCTGCGCCTCGCGCATGGCTTGCAGCTCGTCAGTTGAGCAGTAGCAATGATAAGCGCGCCCGCGCGCCAGCATCTGCTTGGCAACCTCCGCATGCCGGGGGGCACGGCTGAATTGGTAGACGACCTCGTCATCCCAATCGAGGCCAAGCCATTTGAGGCCATCCAAGATTGCGCGAATGGCATCGTCGGTTGAGCGCTGCCGATCAGTGTCCTCGATACGCAGCCGGAACGTACCGCCGTGATGGCGCGCATGCAGCCAATTGAACAGGGCCGTGCGGGCGCCGCCGATATGCAGGTAGCCGGTCGGCGATGGGGCGAAGCGCGTGACGACGGTCATGGGGGTGAAACTCCGAACGGCGGTGCGCGGGCGCGCCGCGCAAGCACGGCGGCGCGGCATAGCACAGCTTTCCCGGGACTGCACACGCTCAGCGTGGCATAGTGACCGGCGCTCCGCAGGGGCCCGAGTCGGCATTCCTGGCCGACCCGGTCACCAGCCAGGTGTGCACACCGCAGATGCGCGGTTTTCCAGGACTCTTGGAGTGGCGCTGGAGGCCCGCGACCCATGCGCGCGGCTTGGTGCACGCCGCTGTCCAAGCGGTCGTCGACCTCCTCCTCTCCCTAGCGCGCGCTGCGGCGCGTCAGGCGGAAGCCGAGCGGGACCGCTGGGTGTTGTGGACACCGGTCGCCTATGGCTGCGGCATCGCGACCTACTTCGCCTGGCAGCATGAGCCGGGAGCCATCGACCTCTCCTGTGCAGCCGCAATCGCCGTGGCCGGTTTTGGGGGGATGCTTTGCCTGCGCGCGCGATGTCCTGGCATCGCCGCCCTTGGCGCGGCAGTCGGCATCATGGCGGCTGGCTTCCTTGCCAGTGCTCTGCGCACGGCCGCCGTTGCGGCGCCGATCCTGCCGGCGGTCGAGCGGGCTCGTCCCGTCGGCTTCTCCGGCGCATTGATCGGCCAGGAGCGCTTGCCCGACGGCGGGTTGCGCCTGTTGCTGGCCTGTCCCCAGATCGACGGGCTCGATCCGGCGGCGACGCCCGCGCGGCTTCGCCTTGTCCTGCCAGGGAAGCTGGCGCCCGCCGAGCGGTTGCGGCCGGGGGATCGGATCGCAGGATTGGCGCGGCTTGCGCCGCCCCCGCCGCCCGTTGCCATCGGCAGCTACGACGCAGCGCGGGCGCTGTTCTACCAGCAGGTCGGAGCCATCGGGCAGGTGACGCGGATCCCGCGCGCCCTGCCTGATCCCGGACCATGCGCGGATTCCGCGATGCGGAGCACGTCGCTTGTCCTTGAGAGAGCGCGCGCTGGCGTCGCTGATCTGGTCTTGCGGACGCTGGACGGCGAGACCGGATCGGTCGCCCTTGCCTTCATCATCGGCGACCAGCGGCAGATCCCCGAGCCGGCCCTGCAAGCGATGCGCGATGCCGGTCTGGCGCATCTCCTATCGATATCGGGCCTCCACCTCGTCCTGGTCGGCGGCCTGTTCCTGGTGTCGATCCGCCGCGGTCTGGCGCTCTGGCCGGCGTTGGCGCTGCGCGTCCCCCTTCACAAGGTCGCCGCCGCCGCCGCCGCCTGCGGCACGTTCGGCTACATGCTCCTCGCCGATTCGCCGATCCCCACGCAGCGCGCGTTCGGCGCCTTCGCCCTGATGATGCTCGCCGTGCTGTGCGACCGCCATCCGGTGTCGCTGCGCCTCGTCGCGTGGTCCGCTTTCGCCGTGCTTCTGGCTCAGCCGGAGAGCATCCTCGGCGCAAGCTTCCAGATGTCGTTCGCCGCGGTCGTCGCCTTGATCGCGGCGCATGAGGCGCAGCAGCGGCGCCGCAGCGAGGGCATTCCCGCGGCATTCGGCCGCTACGTCGCTGCGTTGCTCCTGACGAGCATGATCGCAGGCCTGGCGACCGGGCCGATCGGCGCCTACCATTTCAACCGGGTGGCCAGCTACGGCCTCATCGCGAACATGGTCGCCGTGCCGGTGACCGGCCTGCTCGTGATGCCAGGGGCGTTGCTTGGCCTCGCGCTCTGGCCCCTAGGGCTCGAACACCTCGGTCTGATCCCGATGGGATGGGGCGTCGATCTCGTCCTTGGGGTCGGCCGCGCCGTCACGGACCTGCCCGGAGCGGTCGCGATCGTGCGGAGCTTCGCTCTCTCCGGCTTCATCGCGGCGACCGGCGGCTTCCTTTGGCTCTGCCTTTGGCGGACGGCGTGGCGCTGGTGGGGCGTGCCGGTGATCGCATGCGGGCTCGCGTTCGGCTACGGGCACCCGCCGCCGGACCTGCAAATCGCGGCAGACAGCCGCTTGATCGCGGTGCGCGACCATGACGGCGACGTCGTGGCGTCGCGCGGCGCCCGCACGGGGATGCTCGCAGCGACCTGGGCTCGCCGCGCCGGCCAGGGATCCCTGACGACATGGCCGCGCGACGGCTTCGGCATGCCAGGCGACGCTCCGCGCCTGCGCTGCGACGTCGATGGATGCCTTTACACTGCTGCCGGGCAGACGGTGTCGCTCTTGCGGCGCATGCGCGGCTTCGCCGAGGACTGCCGGCACGCCGACGCGGTCCTGCTGCCGGCGACAGCGCGGCTACGCCGCAGCACCCGCGCTCCGTCCCTCACCGGATGCAAACCGGCGACGACCTTGATCACGCCGGCCGAGATTCGCGCCGGAGAGGGAATCGCCATCAGGTTGCGCCCATCAGGCATCGACGTGCAGACGATCCGGTCGTGGCGCGGCGACCGCCCGTGGACGCGGACGACACGCCTGCCGCGATGGCCGGCTGGCACGCGGACGCAGCCCGTTGCCCCCCCAAACGATCGGCGACCCATGTCACCGCCCGGAGATCACGCAGAGGCGGCGACGAATCCCCGGTCTGGTCCGCTGTTAACCGACTGACCTGAGGCGGCGCGACCATCGATCCGAGATCGAAACGTCCGAAAGGACCGCGCCTCAATACCGGCGCAGCAACCCGACCAGGCGTCCCTGGACGCGCACACGATTGGGCGGGAAATAGCGCGTCTCGTATTTCGCGTTCGCCGGCTCGAGCCCGATCTGCGGCCCCTTGCGGGTCAACCGCTTCAACGTGACCTCGGTGTCGTCGACCAAGGCGACAACGACAGCGCCGGCTTCCGCCGCTTCGCACTGCCTGATCACGACGGTGTCACCGTCCAGGATGCCGGCGTCGATCATCGAATCGCCATCGACGGTCAACGCGTAGCAGGCGGTGCTGCCGACCATGCCGGCAGGCACCTCGACCGTGCTCGTCGGGTCGCGCAGCGCTTCGATCGGCGTGCCCGCCGCGATCTTGCCATAGAGCGGCACCGACACGGCATCGGCAGCGATCGGATTGCTCGGCGGCACGGGCATGTCGCTATCGTCTTCGTCCGGCGCGTACTGGATCGCCGCGCTGTCTGGCAGGCGCGTCACCTCGAGGGCGCGAGCGCGATGCGGGAGGCGCTTGATGAAGCCGCGCTCCTCGAGTCCGCTGATCAGGCGGTGGATGCCCGACTTCGAGCGCAAGCCGACAGCGATCTTCATCTCGTCGAAGGACGGCGAGACGCCGCCTTCGGCCAAGCGCTTGTTGACGTAGAGCAGGAGTTCGTGCTGCTTGCGGGTGAGCATTGCCGGCGCCTCGCCATCCGTGTGTCCGCCACGCCGAGCGCGCCATCGGTCATGCGCGCTCTGTTCTCCGTGACTTGGTTTGTTCTATCTTAGTTCGCGCGCTGGGTCAACGGGCCGCGGAAGCGGTCAGAGTCCGGGAACCGACGCCAAACGGATCATCTCGACGGTTCCGCCGGCGGCGATTGCCGGCGCATGCGGCATGCGGCGGACCAGGGCATCGGCCGAAGCGAGCAGGCCGACCATGGAACTGTCCTGCTTCCCGAACGGGCGCACGACCTGACGGCCGGCGCTGTCGCGTTCCAGCACGGCCCGCAGGTAGTCCTCGCGTCCGTCATTGGCCGGAAGGTCGATTCCCAGCACGGCCGATTCGATGGCCGGCGGATCGCCGGGGCCGCCGGCGAGCCGGTCAAGCGCCGGTCCGATGAACAGGACAGCGCAGACCAAGGTCGACACCGGGTTTCCCGGCAATCCGATCAGCGGCACGTCTTGCACCCGCCCGAACATCAGCGGCTTGCCCGGCCGCATCGCGATTTTCCAGAAATCGAGCGCCAGCCCGCGTTGGCCAAGCACATCCCTGACAAGATCATGATCGCCGACCGAGGCGCCCCCGGTGGTGACGAGCAGATCGACGCCGCGGCTGGCATCGGCCATGCGCCCCAGCGCGTCAGCGTCGTCGGGCGCGATGCCGAGATCGACGGGCGTGCCGCCCATGGCCTCGACAAACGCGGTCAAAGCGACCGCATTGGACGAGACGATCTGGTTCGGTCCGATCGGATCGCCTGGCGCGACCACTTCGTCGCCGGTCGAGAGGATCGCGACGCGCGGCCGTCGGTGAACCGTCAGCCAGGGTCGGTTCATCGCGGCAGCCAGTCCCATGTCACGGACGGTGAGGCGCCGGCCGCGGCGCAGTCCGACGGCGCCGGACTTGAAGTCCAGGCCCTCCGGCCGCACGAATCGACCCGCGGCCGTGGCTTCGTTGATCGTCACTGTCTCGCCGACCGCACCGTTGCGGGCCGCCGTCACGTTCTCCTGGATGACGATCGTATCGGTTCCAGCGGGCAACGGCGCGCCCGTGAAGATGCGGACCGTCTCGCCCGATCCGACGACGCCAGCATAGGAGGCGCCTGCGGGCGCGCGTCCGACCACCCGGAGCTGCGCCGGCGCCTGGGTCACATCGGCGGCACGGCAAGCATACCCGTCCATTGCCGACACGGCGGCCGGCGGCTGCGACCGGCGGGCCGTCACGTCCTCGAACAAGACCCGGCCGCGGCTGGCCGAAAGCGGCACGACTTCGTGCGCGACCGGGGCCAGGTCGGCCAGGATGCGCTGTCGCGCCGCTTCGACCGAGATCATCGCGGCGCCTCGTATGTGCCTGATTTGCCGCCGCTCTTGTGGACGAGGCGGACGTCGCTGATGATCATGCCGCGATCGACCGCCTTGCACATGTCGTAGACCGTCAAGGCGGCGACCGTGGCCGCCGTCAGCGCCTCCATCTCGACGCCCGTGCGGCCGGAGAGCTTGCACGTCGCCTCGATATCGACGGCGCTGCGCCCGTCGTCGATCGCGAGATCGACGCTGACCGCGCTCAGTTGGAGCGGATGGCACAAGGGGATCAGGTCAGGTGTTCGCTTGGCCGCCATGATGCCGGCCAAGCGCGCGACGGCCAGCACGTCGCCCTTCTTGACCCCGCCCGACTTGACCAGGACCAGCGTCTCCGGCCGCATGAACACGCTTGCTCTGGCCACGGCGACCCGTGCGGTCGGCTCCTTGTTCGAGACATCGACCATGACGGCAGCGCCCGTCCTGTCGAAATGCGTGAAATCCGCCATCTCCGCCTCCGCGCACGCGCCGGTCGTCAGTCGGGTCATGCCGCGACGCGGGTGCCTGCCAGCAAGGCCACCGTCGCTGCCGTGACGTCGGGCTGGCGCATCAGCGACTCGCCGACGAGGAAGCGATGCGCGCCGACGCGGCGCATGCGCAGCAGGTCGCCGGCGGCGT
>JAEULF010000152.1 GCA_016793965.1 Alphaproteobacteria bacterium
TTCCGCGTCGAGCGCACGGCGACCGTCAAGGCGCCGCCGGAGAAGGTCTTCGCGCTGATCGCCGATTTCCGCGCCTGGACCCGATGGTCGCCCTGGGAAGGGCTGGACCCGGCGCTGAAGCGGACGCACAGCGGCGCGGCAAGCGGCAAGGGCGCGGTCTACGCCTGGGAAGGCAACAGCCAGGTCGGTCAGGGTCGCATGGAGATCGTCGAGGCGACGGCGCCCGCCAAGGTCGCGATCGACCTGCAGTTCATCAAGCCTTACGCGGCGCGCAACGTGGTCGAGTTCTCGCTGCAGCCGAAGGGCGGGGAGACCGCGGTCACCTGGGCCATGCACGGCCCGAACCAGTTCATCGGCAAGGTGATGAGCGTGTTCATGAGCATGGACAGGATGATCGGCAAGAACTTCGAGGACGGCCTCGCCGCCCTGAAGTCCGCCGCGGAGAAGTGAGCGCCTAGCGACGGCAGAAGGGAGTCCGGCCGCATGTCCCTGGCGCTTTATTTCCACCCGCTCTCGTCCTTCTGCCAGAAGGTGCTCGTCGCCCTCTACGAGAGCGGCACGCCGTTCGAGAAGCGCGTGGTCGATCTCGGCGACCCGGCGGCGCGCGCGGCGTTCCTCAAGGTCTGGCCGATCGGCAGGTTCCCGGTGCTGCGCGACGACGCGCGCGACCGGACGGTCCCCGAATCCAGCATCATCATCGAGTACCTGGCGCAGCACTATCCCGGCCGGACGCCGCTCGTGCCCGCCGACGCTGAGCAGGCGCGGCAGATGCGCATGCGCGACCGCTTCTACGATCTCTACGTGAACGCGCCGATGCAGAAGATCGTCACCGACAAGCTGCGGCCGCCGGGCAAGGGCGACCCGCACGGCGTCGAGGAGGCGAAGGCGACGCTGCGCACCGCGCTCGGCATGGTCGACCAGGACATGGCAGCGCGGGAATGGGCGATGGGCGACGCGTTCGGCATGGCCGACTGCGCCGCCGCCCCGGCGCTGTTCTACGCCGAGATGGTGACGCCCTTCGCCAGCGCGCACCGGCATGCCGGGCGCTATCTGGACCGCTTGCTGGCGCGTCCGTCCTTCGCCCGGGCGGTCGCAGAGGCGAAGCCGTACCTGAAGCTCATGCCGAAGTGACGCCGCGCCGGCTGCAGGCGGGATGCGCGACGGCAAGCACGGGAGCGACGACGATGCGCGTGATGGTCATGGTCAAGGCCAGCAAGGACACCGAGGCCGGCGTGATGCCGAGCGAGGCGCTGCTGACCGCGATGATGAAGTACAACGAGGAGCTGGTGAAAGCCGGCGTGATGCTGGCCGGCGACGGGCTGCACCCGTCGGCCAAGGGAGCGCGGGTCCGCTTCTCCGGCGCCAAGCGGACGGTGATCGAGACCCGTTCGCCGAGACCAGGGAGCTGATCGCCGGCTACTGGCTCTGGCAGGTCACGTCGCTCGCCGAGGCGGTCGAGTGGGCCAAGCGCTGCCCCAACCCGACGGGCGAGGACTCCGAGCTGGAGATCCGCCCGCTGTTCGAGGCCGCCGATTTCGGCGCCGAACTCACGCCGGAGCTGCAGCGCAAGGAGGCGGAGCTGCGCGCGCAGTCGGAGACGATCGCCAAGGGCAGGAAGGGCTGAGAGCCCCGTCGCCCGCAGTCCCTTCGAGACGGTCCGCGACAAGGCGATCCCACCGCGTCCCCGCAACCCGCTGACATGGAGGCCCCATGCACGTCCAGCCCTACCTGTTCTTCGACGGCCGCTGCGAGGAGGCGCTCGACTTCTACAAGGCGAAGCTCGGCGCCGTCGTCACCATGCTCATGCGCTTCAAGGAGAGCCCGGACCAGGCAATGTGCGTGCCCGGCGCCGGCGAGAAGGTCATGCACGCGGCCTTCCGCGTCGGCGATGTCGTGGCGATGGCATCGGACGGGCATTGCGCCGGCAACCCGAGCTTCAAGGGCTTCGCGCTCTCGCTGACGGTCAAGACCGAAGCGGAGGCCGACCGGCTCTTCGCCGGCCTCAGCGACGGCGGCCAGGTGCAGATGCCGTTGGCCAAGACGTTCTTCTCGCCGCGCTTCGGCATGGTCGCCGACCGCTTCGGCGTGTCGTGGATGGTCATGGTCGGGCCCTGAGGCGCGCCAGGAGGGAGGCGCGATCCTCTGTCGGGATCAGGCCCCGTCCCACCGCCCCAGCGCCTCGGCGCGCTCGATCAGGCGTTGCGCCGCGCGGTAGGACGGCACCTCGACCAGATGGCCGTCGAGCGCGGCGCGGTCCTGGCCGGCGGCGCGCGCGCCCTCGAAGGCGGCGATCAGGCGGCGGGCCTGGGCGACGGCGGCCGGCGCCGGCGTCAGCGCAGAATTGACTTCAGGCGCATGCTCCGGGCGCACCAGGCTCTTGGCGCGGAAGCCGAAGGTTCGTGCGCGGCGCGCATCGGCAGCGGCGCCTTCGGCGTCGCTGTAGGTGTAGGGCGCGTCGATCGCCAGCACCCCGGCGGCGACGCATTCGAGCTGGAAGCGGCGGCGCGCATAGGCGAGCTCCTCGCCCTCGCGCGTGCGCTCGAGGCCGAGATCGGCGACGAGGTCCTCGCTGGCGAGCAGGCAGGCAGCGATCCGGCGGCTGGCGCCGGCGATGGCGCCGAGGCGCACCAAGCCCTCGGCCGTCTCCAGGTTGGCGACGATCTCCGTGCTGCCGAGCGGCAGACCATGCTGCGCCTCCGCTGCGCTCATCGCGGCATCGAGGGCGGCGATCTGGCCGGGCGACGCGACCTTGGGCAGGAGCACGATGTCTGGCCGCGCGGCCATGGCGGCGGCGATGTCGACCTGGCCGTCGGGGCTGTCGAGGGCGTTGACGCGGACGGCGACGACGCGCCCGGCCGCGCGCCATGCGGCGAAGACGTCGCGGGCGATCTGCCGGCCGCGCGGGCGCAAGGGCGGCGGCGTGAAGTCCTCGAGGTCCTGGATCAGCACGTCCGCGCCGCAGCGAGCGGCGGCGGCCAGCGTCGCCTCGTCGGCGCCGGCAAGGAACAGCCAGGAGCGGCAGAGCGCGGTCGGGCGGCGGCCCGGTGCGGCGGCGGATGTCGGATGCATCGGGTCGGCCCTCGCCAGTTCCTTGCGCGCTCTGCGGCGCGGCGGGCAAGATCTTGCCGCGGCGCCGACGCATCGTGGCATAAGATCGCGTCAGGACCAGGAGCAACCGATCGCCGTCATGGCCACGCCTAGAGCGAAGCAGCGCGCCACCATCCTCACCGGTGCGGCCGGCGGCATCGGCCGCGACGTCGCCGCGGCTCTGTCCGCTGCCGGCGACCGGCTCCTGCTCGCAGACATCGACCTGAGCGGCGCGCGCCGGCTCGCGGCTCGGCTGCGCAAGGGCGGCCGGGACGTGGCAGCCATCGGCGTCGACATCGCCGACCCCGAATCCGCCCGCGCCATGGCGGCGGCGGCGCTCGATCGCTTCGGCCGCATCGACGCGCTCGTGCACGCCGCCGGCATCGACGCGCCGAAGGGCAAGGCCTGGCTGCTCGGCGACGACCATTGGCGCAAGGTGATCGACGTCGATCTCAGCGGCGCCTGGTGGTGCGCCAAGGCCGTGCTGCCGGCGATGCTGCGCCAGCGCGCCGGGCGCATCGTGCTGATCGGCTCGTCCTCCGGCCGCACGCACAACATCGCGGTCTCGGCTGCCTACAACGCGGCCAAGTCCGGCATCAACGGCCTGGCGATCGGGCTGTCGGCCCAGGTCGAGGCGAAGGGCGTGCGCGTCAACGTCGTGGCGCCCGGCCCGACCGGCACGGGCAACGCGTTCACGCCCGCCGAGCGGCGCGCCTATCGCCGCACGCATCCGCTCGGCGAGGGCGGCACGCGGCCGGTGGTCGAGGCCTGTCTCTACCTGCTCGGCCCAGGCGGCGACTGGATGAGCGGCAGCGTCGTCAATGTCAGCGGCGGCAGGCTCAGGGGCTGAGACGGCCGGGCCGGCGGATGGAGGAGCCATGCACGCACGCGTCTTGCCGCTGAAGGAGCTGCCGGGCCGCGCCTATTGGGACGACGCCTACGCCCAGGCCGAGCGCGACACCGTGCTCGCCCGCAACTGGGTGCACGTCGCCTCCGGCTTCGAGCTGCCGGAGCCGGGGGACGCGCTGCCGATCAGCCATGCCGGCAAGCCGGTCCTGCTGGTGCGCCAGGCCGACGGCACGATCCGGGGATTCCACAACGTCTGCCGCCATCGCGGCTGCCAGCTCGTGACCGCGCCTCAGTCGCGGCGGGCGCTGCTGAGCTGCCCGTTCCATCTCTGGGCCTACCGGCTCGACGGACGGCTGCACAAGACGCCGTTCTGGGACCCCGCCGACCGCACGGCGCCCGAAGGCTTCGATCCCGCGCGGTTCGGGCTCATGCCGGTCGCCACGGCGACGTGGTGCGACCAGGTGTTCGTGCGCCTCGCCGACGACGGCCCGAGCTTCGCCGAGCACATCGCGCCGCTCGCCCGCCGCTGGCAGCCTTACGAGCTGTCGCTGGCGCGCTACGGCGGGCACGCGACCTACGAGATCCGCGCCAACTGGAAGCTGGTGATCCAGAACTTCCTCGACACGCTGCACCTGCCGTTCCTGCACCCGCAGCTCGGCGACGTCGAGAAGGCCAAGCACTACGTCGACGTCAACGAGGACGACACGGTGATCGGCATCCACTACCTGTCCGGCGCCGTCGACAAGCCGAAGGGCGACGGCGCCATGCCGATCTTCCCGAACCTGCCGCCGGCGCTCATGCGCGGCCAGGACATCGTCGTGCTCTATCCCAACACCATGCTGGAGATCGTGCCCGGCCACATCCTGATCTTCCGCATCGAGCCGGTGGCGCCGGCGCTGACGCGCGAGGTCATCAGCGCCTACTTCGTCGGCGACGGCGCGACAGATCCAGCGTTCGCCTCGGCGCGCAAGGATCTGCTGGCGGCCTGGGACACGCTCAACCGGCAGGATTTCGCGGTGGTGACGGCATGGCAGGCGGCGCAGGTCTCGCCGGCGGCCGAGAACCAGCCGGAGGTCTCGCCGGTCTGGGAGATGAGCGGCGCCGCCTTCCGCGGCCGAATCGCGCGCGAGGTGCGGGCGCGCGAGGTGGGGGCGCGCTAGGCCGCGCGCTTCTCGATCAGGCAGGGGCCGATCTGGCACCAGCGCAGGCCCGAGCGGTCGACAGTGCGGATGGCGTCCTGCGGCGTGCCCACGATCGGCTCGCCATGCAGGTTGAAGCTGGTGTTGAGCACCGCCCAGGTTCCCGTCCGCCGCCCGAACGCCTCGATGATCGCGGCGTATTCGGGGTTCCAGTCGCGCCGCACGAATTGCGGCCGGCCGGTCTTGTCGGCGCGGTGGATGGCAGCCGGCAGCGCCGCCGCGCCCTCCGCCGTCGTCGGCAGGCCGAACATCATGTAGGGCGAATCCAGGCCCGCCGGGACCTGGAAGTAGCGGGCGGCTTGCTCGCGCAGGACGGCCGGGGCGAAGGGCATCCAGAAATCGCGGTTCTTGATCGAGCGGTTGATCACCTCGACCGTCTCGGTGCGGCCGGGATGCGCCAGGATCGAGCGGTTGCCGAGCGCCCTGGCGCCGAACTCCGCCGCGCCGGCGAAGCGCGCGACCACTTGGCCTTCGGACAGCAGCGCGGCGACGCGGTCCGCCATGTCGGGCGGGCGATGGACGACGTAGCGCTCCGCGGCGCCGGTCGCTGCCAGCGCCGCGTCGATCGCCGCGGCGTCGAACGCGCGGCCGACGTAGATGCCCTCGGCCGGGCGGATCGGGGTCTCGGGCTCGAAGCCGAGGCTGCCGTAGACGGCGCAGCCGATCGCCGTGGACTCGTCGGCGGCCGACGGCACGACCGACATGGCCTCGACCTCGGGCAGCGCGGCGATCAGCCCGTTCGCCTTGACGTTCATGAACACGCCGCCTGCGCAGGCGATGCGGCGCGTGCCGGTCCGCCGCAACCAGGCGCGCACCCAGCGCACCAGCATCTCCTCGGCATAGGCCTGCAGCGCGCCCGCGACATGGTCGAAGCGCCGCCAGCGCAGCAGCGCCTCCAGCCGCTCCTGCAGCACCTCGATGATGTGGTAGCTGTTGCGCCAGAGGCCGTCGTCGTCGACCCAAAGGAGGGCGCGCAGGCTGTCGAGAAGGTCGGCGTAGGCGGCCGGAGGCGCGTAGGGCGCCAGGCCCATCACCTTGTACTCGTGCTCGTTCATCTTCATGCCGAGCACGCCGGTGACGATCGAGTAAAGCATGCCGAGCGAGTGGTCCTCCCTGGTCTCGTGGAGGAACGAGACCGTCTTGCCTTCGCGCACCGCCACGGAGGCGCAGAGGCGGTCGCCCGTTCCGTCCAGGGTCAGCAGCAGCGTCCTTTCCTCCCCCTGCGCGAAGGGCCAGGTCGACATCGCATGCGCGACATGATGGTGGACGCGGTGGATCCGCTCCGGCGGCAAGCCGATCTCCGCGCAGAAGTAGCGGCTTGCCTTTGCGGCGATCGCAGGATCGGATTCCACAGGCGACTGCTTGGTCCGCGCCGCGGCGACGGCGGCGAGCTGCGCTTCGTCGCCGAGCATCGCCCGCCAGTCCAGCCCGATGTCGTATTTGGCTTCATGGTACCGGCCGGATCCGGCGAATGGCTCGAACTTGTGCTTCGCCAGGGCCAGGAAGCCGACGACCGTCGCGTCGTAGAGCGTGCATGTCGCGACGTCGGCTGGCCGGAGCAGCCGTTCATAGACATGCGCAAGGGCCAATCGCGGGAACCCGACGGATCCCTTGATCCGGTTGAAGCGCTCCTCGCTCTCGCAGAACAGGATCTTTCCGTCCGCGACCACGCAAAGTGTCGCGGAGTGCCCGTACGCGATGCCGATATGCGCCTGCCCAGCCATCCGTGCGCCGTCGATGCCCGTCGCCGGACAATGGCGGGTATTGCTTAACCTCCGCTCACCGGCCGGGCTGCGACCGACCTGCGGCATGCGCCGGGGCGGTCGCTCGGGCTGAGCCCCCCCGTTCCAGGCCTCCCATGCCAGTGCCCTCGTGCCAATGCCCTCGTGCCAGTGCTCCTGGGGAGCGCTGGGGCGAGCGCCCGCCCGGCGCGGCCGGAAGCCTCGGCCCGGCAAGC
>JAEULF010000235.1 GCA_016793965.1 Alphaproteobacteria bacterium
GCGCGCTTCAAGGGCAAGGCTGTTCTGGTCGTCAACACGGCCTCGTTCTGCGGCTATACCCACCAATACGAGGGACTCCAGAAGCTCTGGCAGGCGCGCAGGGATGCTGGCCTCGTGGTGCTCGGGGTGCCGTCCAACGACTTCGGCGCACAGGAGCCGGAGTCGGAGAGCCGGATCAAGGAATTCTGCGAAGTCACTTTCGCTATCGACTTCCCGATGACCGCGAAAGCGCGCGTGCGCGGTCCTGACGCGCATCCGCTCTACAAGTGGATCGCCCAGCGGCTGGGACCGCGCGACGGGGAGCCGCGCTGGAACTTCCACAAGTTCCTGATCGCCCCGGACGGCAGCGTGATGGCCGCATTCGGTTCCGCGGTCGAGCCGCTCTCGCCGGAGCTCGGCAAGGCGATCGATGCCGCTTTGAGGTCAGCGAAATAGAAGCCGGCCATGTTGACGCCGGCGGCGTGCGCGGCGGCAAGAACGGCGATTGGCGGGATTCCGCCGAGAGCGCACGGATTTACCCCTTGCGGAACCGGCCGGGCCGTGGTTTCACCGCGGGCCTTCGTCGCGCGTCGGGTCGCCGGCTTCTCGGCCCCCTTGCAAGCGCGCGACCCGTTCCTACATTCGACCCGCGCCGGCCCGGGAGCCAGTCGCACCGTGCCGCGTGCGCAGGGAGGGATAGAGGTCTGCCCATGACGGCGATGATCGAGATCGACGGGCTGGTGAAGCATTTCGGCCCGATCCGCGCGGTCGACGGCGTGAGCTTCCAAGTCGCCCGCGGCGAAGTCCTGGGCTTCCTCGGGCCGAACGGCGCCGGGAAGTCGACCACCATGAAGATGGCGACGGGGTTCCTGACGCCGACCGCCGGCATGGCCAGGATCTGCGGCTTCGACGTCGAGGAGAGGCCGATCGAGGCGAAGGCGCGCCTGGGCTACCTGCCGGAGGGGGCGCCGCTCTATCCCGACATGAACGCCGGCGCATTCCTCGATTTCATCGCCGACATCCGCGGCCTCTCGGGCGACAAGCGCCGGGCGCGGCTCGATCATGCCGTGCGCAGCGCCAACCTGGCCGACGTCCTCGGCCAGCCGATCGACACGCTGTCCAAGGGTTTCAAGCGGCGCGTCGGCCTGGCCCAGGCGATCCTGCACGACCCGGAGGTCCTGATCCTGGACGAGCCGACCGACGGCCTCGACCCGAACCAGAAGCACGAGGTGCGGGCGCTGATCGCCTCGATGGCGAAGGACAAGGCCATCGTCATCTCCACCCACATCCTCGAGGAGGTGCAGGCGATCTGCTCGCGCTGCATCATCATCGCGCGCGGCAAGGTCGTCGCCGACGGCACGCCGGCGCAGCTCGAGGCCCGCTCGCGCTGGCACAACGCCGTCGCCGTGACCATCGCGCCGGACAAGGTCGGCGCCGTCGTCGCCCGGCTGACCTCGCTGGCCCCTGTCGCGACCGTGGAGACCGTCGATCTCGGCAATGCCGGATCCGGGCACGCCAAGGTCGTCGCCTTCCCCAAGCAGGGCCAGACGATCATCGGCACGGTGAGCGACGCGCTGCGCGGCGCGTCCCTCCCGGTCGTCGAGATCCGCGTCGAAACCGGACGCCTGGACGAGGTCTTCCGCACCGTCACCCTCGCCGCCTGACACGATCCGCAAGGGGCCATTCCGCCATGCGCAACAGCCTGACCATCGCCCGGCGCGAGCTGAGCGGCTATTTCGCCACGCCGGTCGCCTATGTCTTCATCGTCGTGTTCCTGGTGCTGAACGCGTCGCTCGCGTTCTTCCTCGGCAACTTCTTCGAGCGTGCCCAGGCCGACCTGCAGTCCTTCTTCATGTGGCACACCTGGCTCTACCTGTTCCTGATCCCGGCGATCAGCATGCGGCTTTGGGCCGAGGAGCGCCGCCAGGGCACCATCGAGCTGCTGCTCACGCTGCCGATCAGCGTCGCCGACGCCGTGGTCGGCAAGTTCCTCGCCGCCTGGGCCTTCACCGGCATCGCGCTGGCGCTCACCTTCCCGATGTGGCTGACCGTGAACTGGCTCGGCCAGCCCGACAACGGCGTCATCCTCGCGAGCTATGTCGGCAGCTTCCTCATGGCCGGCGCCTTCCTGGCGATCGGCGCCGCCATCTCGGCGATCACCAAGAGCCAGGTCATCGCCTTCGTCCTGGCGGCCGCGGTCTCCTTCCTCTTCGCGGTCGCCGGCTCCCCGGTGGTGCTCGGGTTCTTCTCGCGCTGGGCGCCGCAGGCCGTGCTCGACGCGATCTCGGGCTTCAGCTTCCTCGGCAACTTCCAGGCCGTGCAGCGCGGCGTCTTCGACCTGACGACCGTCGTGTTCTTCGGCTCGATGATCGCGCTCTTCCTGTTCGCCAATGCCGTCATCGTCGAGCTGCGCAAGGCTCGCTGACGTCAGGAGTCACCGACCATGTCCGCATCCTCCTCCTCCGCAGCATCCCACGCCCGGCGCCGCTGGGTCTCCGCCGGCGGCCTCGCCGCCGCGGCTGTCCTGTTCGTGGCCGTCAACGTCGCCGTCAACGGCGGGCTGAAGGGGGCGCGCCTCGACCTGACGGCCGACCGGCTCTACTCGCTGACCGACGGCACGCGCCAGGTGCTGCAGAAGATCGACGAGCCGGTGACGCTGCGGTTCTACTACTCCGACCGCCTCGGCCGCGAAGTGCCTTCCTATGCGACCTTCGCCGCGCGGGTGCGCAGCCTGCTCGAGGAGTACCGCGCGATCGCGCGCGGCAAGCTGAAGCTGGAGATCCTCAACCCCGAGCCGTTCTCCGACGAGGAGGACCGCGCGGTCGCCGCCGGGCTGCAGGGCGTGCCGGTCGACCAATCGGGCGAGACCGTCTATTTCGGCCTGGTCGGCACCAATAGCGTCGACGGGCGCGAGGTCATCCCGTTCTTCCAGCCCGAGCGCGAGGCGTTCCTCGAGTACGACCTGACGAAGCTCGTGAACGCCCTCGCCAACCCGCAGAAGCCGGTGGTCGGCATCCTTTCCACCCTGCCGGTCCAAGGCGGGCCGATGGGCATGGGCATGCCTTTCGGCCGGCCGCAGATGAGCGAGCCTTGGTTCGCATTCTCCCAGCTCGAGCAGTTCTTCGAGACGCGCACGATCGCCCCGTCGGCCGCCGAAGTGCCGGCTGAGGTCAAGGTGCTGGTCGTCGTGCACCCGAAGGGCCTGTCCGACCAGGCTCTCTATGCCATCGACCAATTCGTCATGCGCGGCGGGCGGCTCATCGTGCTCGTCGACCCGAACTCCGAGGCCGAGCAGTTCGCCGGCGCAGGTCCCATGGGCGCGCCGCCGGGCGCCGAGACCGCTTCGACCCTGGACAAGCTGTTCGATGCCTGGGGCGTGGCCTTCGACAAGACCAAGGTCGTCGTCGACCGCAACATGGCGCGGCGCGTCTCCACCGGGCAGGCGGCGGGAAGCGGACCGCAGGCGGTCGACTACGTCGCATGGATCGAGGCGCGCGCGCCGAACCTCGATCGCGGCGACGTGCTGACGAGCGAGCTGTCGCGCCTGAACTTCGCCACCGCCGGCGCCCTCGGGGTCAGCGACAAGGGCAAGGCGGCTGGGCTCGCGATGGCGCCGCTGGTGGTGACGACGCCGACGGCTTCGACCATGCCGTCCGACAAGTTCGGTGCCAGCGTCGATCCGCTCAAGATCCTCAACGAGTACAAGGCGGGCCTGAGCGCCCAGGTGCTCGCAGCGCGATACAGCGGACCGCTCGCTTCCGCTTTCCCCGACGGCGCGCCGAAAGCGCCGGAGAAGGAGAAGAAGGACGACGCCGCGGCGCCGAAGGAGGAGCCCAAAGCCGCACCACAGCCGCACAAGGCCAAGTCCGACGGGCCGGCGAACCTGATCGTCTTCGCCGACGTGGACTGGCTGCAGGACCGATTCTGGGTCCGACTGCAGAGCTTCTTCGGCCAGAACGTCGCGGTCCCGACGGCGCAGAACGGCGACCTGCTGATCAACGCGGTCGACAACATGGCCGGATCGTCGGCACTGATCGGGCTGCGGTCGCGCGGCGTGTCGAGCCGCCCCTTCCTGGTCATCGAAAGCCTGCAGCGCGAGGCCGAGAGCCAGTTCCGCGCGACCGAGCAGTCGCTGAAGGAAAAGCTCAAGGACGCGGAGAAGAAGCTCGCCGACCTGCGCAAGGGCGACGAGGGCAAGAGCGTCATCGTGACGCCCGAGCAGCAGAAGGCGATCGAGGGCTTCCGCGGCGAGATGGTGGGCATCCGCCAGCAGCTTCGCGATGTCCAGCGCGCATTGCGGACGGACATTGAGCGGCTGCAGGCCGGCGTGCGATGGCTCAACATCGCCTTGGTCCCCGCTCTCGTCGCCGCGGCCGCCGTGCTGGTCTTCATGATGCGCACGCGCCGCCGGCGTCGGGCCGCGGCGGCCTGACGCGAACCGCAGAAGCCAACGAGGAGGCAGACATGCAGACGCGCACGCTGATCGCAGTCGCCGGCGCCGCCGTCGTCGTGGGCGCCGTGGCTTTCTTCGCGGGAGAGCGCAGCGGTACCGCGCCTCAGCAAGCCGGCACCGGCGAGAAGCTCTTCCCCGCTCTGGCCCAGCGGATGGGCGACGTCGCAACGGTCGCGCTGACGGCCGAAGGCGTCACCTCGAAGGTGGTCAAGAAGGGCGACGCCTGGGTCCTGGCGAGCAAGGGCGACTTCCCGGTCAAGCCGGACAGGATTCGCGACGTCCTCGTCGGCGTGGCCGAGCTGACCAAGCTCGAGGCGCGCACGGCCAAGGCGGAGCTGCACGACAAGCTCGAGGTCGAGCCCCCCGAGGGGGCAAAGGCCAAGTCCCGCCTCGTCGTCCTCGAGACGGCGTCGGGCGAGAAGCTGGCGAGCGTCGTCATCGGCAAGACCGGCCCGAATGCCGGTGCGGACAAGCCCACCACCTTCGTCCGCAAGCCCGACGAGTCCCAGGTCTGGCTGGCGACCGGACGCGTGCAGTTGCCGGCAGGCGAGATCGGATGGGTGGATCGCCAGATCACGCATTTGCGCCAGGAGCGCGTGCGCGAGGCCGTGCTGCAGCTCGAGCCCGGCAAGACGCTGCGCGTCTACCGCAACGCCTGGACCGAGCGGAACCTGGCCCTCGCAGACATGCCGAAAGGACACAAGCTGAAGAGCGAGTCCTCCGCCAACACCGTGGCGTTCGCGCTCGAGTACCTGGATTTCGACGATGTCGCGCCGCGCCCGACGGCCGGCGAGGTCGCCGGCGCGCAGGTGCTCGCGACGTACCGTACCCTCGACGGCGTGGAGATCACGGCCAAGGCATTCACGCGCGACGGCAAGGAATGGGTCGCGCTGGATGCAAGCTTCGTCGCGCCGAAGGAGCCCGTCCCAGCGGAAGCGCAGGCCGACGTGCTGTCCGAGGAGGTGCGCCTTCGGTCGCCCGACAAGGCAAAGGCCGAGGCGGAGGCCCTCCAAGCCAAACTTGGTAAATGGATCTATCGCCTGCCCGACCACAAGATGTCACGGCTGCGCACCAAGCTCGACGAGCTGGTGGAACCCGAGAAGCCGGCCCAGGAGAAGGGCAAGTCCTGATCGCCTGGACGCGTCGCCTCACTGGCCCCCCGGCCGGCTCGGTATCGTGGAGTGCCCGGCGGTGAGTTGTTCGCAACCGCCGAGAACTGTGCCATTATCCCGTCGCCGTACGCCCAAGCGCGCGCGGGCGGGGTGCCGGGGTGCCGGCCTAACTTCACCAAGGGATGCGAGCTCAACCATGTCGTCCGTGATGAACCGCAAGGTCTATCCTGCCGGGACCACGATCTTCAACGAAGGCGAGGTCGCAAGCCGCGCATTCCTGGTCGAGAAGGGGACGGTCGAGATCCGCAAGGTGATCGACGGCAAGCCAGTGATCCTCGGCAACGTGGAGCGCGGTGGAATCTTCGGCGAGATGGCGCTGATCGACAACCAGCCGCGCATGGCGACCGCCGTCTCCAAGGACGAGGTCTCCCTGGTCGTCATCTCCGAGCAGATGTTCGAGGAGAAGGTGAGCCAGGCCGATCCCTTCATCCGCGCGCTGTTGCGCATCTTCGTGCGCAACATCCGCGAGGGATCGAAGCGCGCCGCTGCCCAAGCAGCGTCTGGGAGCCAGCCACATAGCTGAACGCGCCCCCAGCGGGGACCGTGAGGAGAGCTGGCAGCCCCGGTGAAAAAGAGAAGCGGCGCAAAACCGGCTTTGGGCGCGGGTTGAGTGGGCGTGAAACACAAATTGACGAGAACGCGCAAGGTACGGCGGTCC
>JAEULF010000257.1 GCA_016793965.1 Alphaproteobacteria bacterium
CAATGTCGGCGCTCACGCGATGCGCGACCTCGTGGCCGAGCGGGACTCCAAGGGGCCGTTCGCCGACATCGCGGACTTCGCCGGCCGGATCGATCCGCGCGCCCTGAACAGGCGGCAGCTCGAGAGCCTGGTCTGCGCCGGCGCGTTCGACAGCCTGACGCCCAACCGGCGGCAGTTGCTGGACGGACTCGACGGCGTGCTGCGCCATGCGGCCGCGGCGGCGAGCGAGCGCGAGAGCCAGCAGGTCAACCTGTTCGGCTCCGGAGCTGCGCGCACGATCAGGCTGCAACTGGCCGCTGCCGAGGACTGGCCGTCGGCGGAGCGCCTCCAGCGCGAATACGAATCGATCGGGTTCTACCTGTCGGCGCATCCGCTGGATGCCTATGCGGCCGCGCTGCAGCGCGAGGGCGTGGTGCGCTCCACCGACCTGCAGCGCCGCGCCCAGGCGGGAGACGGAGCGCTCAAGCTGGCGGGCATACCGGTCAAGCTGCAGGAGCGGACCTCGGCGAAGGGCAACCGCTTTGCGTTCCTGCAGCTCTCCGACCAGGGCGGCGTGTTCGAGGTCCTGGTCTTCTCGGACATGCTCGCCACGGCGCGCGACCTGGCGCAGGCCGGCAAGCCCCTTCTGATCGTCGCCGCCGCCCGGGTCGAGGAGGACGCGGTCAAGCTGACGGTGCAGCGGTTGGAGCCGCTGGAGAGCGTTGCGGCGCGCCGGTCCGGCGGCCTGCGGATCTTCTTGCGCGATCCGGCTGGCTTGCCCGCTCTCAAGGCTCGATTGCTGCAGGAGAAGAGGGGGGCAGGCAAGATCCGCCTTGTCCTCGACCTGCGTGCGGCGCGCCGCCCGACAGCCTCGGCCGCGGCGCCGGCGGAGGACGTCCCCGAGGAGATCGAGGCGAGCCTGCCCGATGGCTATGCCGTGACGCCGGCGCTGCGCGCCTCGCTCAAGGCGCTTCCGGGCATCGTGGACGTGCACGAGCTCTGAGAGCCGCGCAGCTGGCGGCCATGCGCGCTTCATGACGGTCTGGCAATGCGCCCGCCCTTGCCAAGCGGGCGACGTGCCGTTATCAACCGTCTCCGTTCACACCTCACGCGGGCAAAGGGGTCGGGTCCCTCGGGACCCAAGGCTCCGTCCGGTGTCCGGCGCGGCGCAAGCCACGCCGGATCTTCGCCTGCGGCGGTCCAACCGGGAAACAGGGAACCATGACGACAGCACAGATCCCCAGCTACACGATGCGCCAGCTCCTCGAGGCCGGCGTCCATTTCGGCCACCAGACGCGCCGCTGGAACCCGCGCATGGCGCCGTTCCTCTTCGGCACGCGCAACGGCATCCATATCATCGACCTGGAGCAGACCGTGCCGCTGCTCGCGCGCGCCCTCGAGGCTCTGCGCGACGTGGCGGCCGGCGGCGGCCGCATCCTTTTCGTCGGCACCAAGCGCCAGGCGGCAGAGCCGATTGCCGAGGCTGCCAAGCGCTGCGGCCAGTATTTCGTCAACTATCGCTGGCTCGGCGGCATGCTCACCAACTTCAAGACCGTGTCGAACTCGATCCGGCGCCTGAAGTCGCTCGAGGAGCAGCTGTCGAAGGAGAACGTCGGCCTGACCAAGCGCGAGCTGCTGAACCTGACGCGCGAGCGCGACAAGCTCGACCGCGCGATCGGCGGCATCAAGGACATGGGCGGCCTCCCGAGCATGTTGTTCGTGATCGACACGAACAAGGAATCGATCGCCGTCCAGGAAGCGACCAAGCTCGGCGTGCCGGTCGTGGCGGTGATCGACAGCAACTCCGAGCCGAAGGGCATCACCTTCCCGATCCCTGGCAACGACGACGCGATGCGCGCGATCTCGCTCTATTGCAGCCTGGTGTGCGAGGCGATCCGGACCGGCCTGCAGACCGAGGCGATGAAGTCGGGCATCGATAGCGGCGCCTCAGAGGCGCCGATCGGCGGGCCGCCGGCCGAGCCGGCCGCTGAAGCGCAGGCCGCGCAGGCTTGATGGCTGCCGCCGGCGCCGGCGCGCGAGCGCCTGCGGCGGCAGGGCACAGATGACGGAGCGGCCGCCCCGGGCAAGCCAGGGCGGCCGCGGACGTGACCGGGCTCCGGCGCAGCGGTTCTGGCGCGCGCGCCGCCCCGGACGTCGAGCGAAAGGACTTGTGGGATGGCAGAGGTGACCGCGGCGCTGGTCAAGGAGCTGCGCGAGAAGACCGGCGCGGGCATGATGGACTGCAAGAAGGCGCTCGGCGAGAGCAAGGGCGACCTTGAGGGCGCGGTCGATTGGCTGCGCAAGAAGGGCCTCTCCGCCGCCGCGAAGAAGTCCGGCCGCGTCGCGGCCGAAGGGCTCGTGGGCGTGACCGCGGCCGGCCGCGTCGGCGCGCTGGTCGAGGTCAACGCCGAGACCGATTTCGTGGCGCGCAACGACAAGTTCCAGGCCTTCGTCGCCAAGGCAGCGGAGATCGGGCTGACGACCGGCGGCGACGTGGCCAAGCTCGCCGCCGCGCCGTACCCCGGATCCGGCCGGACCGTCGCCGACGAGCTGACCCACCTGATCGCCACGGTCGGCGAGAACATGAAGCTGCGCCGGACCGCTGCGCTTGCCGTGCCGCAAGGCGTGGTCGTCAGCTACATGCACGCGGCTCTCGTGCCGGGCCTCGGCAAGATCGGCGTGCTCGTGGCGCTGGAGAGCGCCGGCAGCGCCGACAAGCTCGCCGCGCTCGGCAAGCAGATCGCGATGCACGTCGCGGCGGCGAACCCCCAGGCTCTCACCATCGCCGCCGTCGATCCGAAGGCGCTCGAGCGCGAGCGCTCGGTCCTCGCCGAGCAGGCCAAGGCCTCCGGCAAGCCGCAGGCGATCATCGACAAGATGGTCGAGGGGCGGCTGCGCAAGTTCTACGAGGAGGTCGTTCTCCTCGAGCAGGTGTCGGTCATCGACGGCGAGACGCGGATCGGCAAGCTGGTCGAGGCGTCGGCGAAGGACGTCGGCGCGCCGGTCAAGCTGACCGGCTTCGCGCGCTATTCCCTCGGCGAGGGGATCGAGAAGGAGCAGAGCGACTTCGCCGCAGAGGTCGCCAAGGCCGCCGGAGGGTGATCCGCCGCCGGTCTGCCGCAGCGCCCGGGCGCCAGGCGGAGCCCAGGCTGGTGAGGTCCTGAGGACGACATGCCGATGGCCGGGTCCCCGATCTATCGCCGCGTTCTCCTGAAGATCTCCGGCGAGGCCTTGATGGGCAGCCGGGACTACGGGCTCGACACGGAGACCTTGAACCGGATCGCCGGCGAGGTGGCGACGGTGCATGGCCAAGGCTGCGAAGTCTGCCTGGTCATCGGCGGCGGCAACATCTTCCGCGGGATCAAGGGCGCCGCCGAGGGCATGGACCGCGCGCAGGCCGACCATATCGGCATGCTGGCGACGGTCATGAATGCCCTGGCCATGCAGTCGGCGCTCGAGAAGAAGAGCATCAACACCCGGGTCCTCTCCGCGATCCCCATGCAAGCGGTCTGCGAGCCCTACATCAGGCGCCGCGCGATCAGGCACATGGAGAAGGGGCGCGTCGTGATCTTCGCGGCGGGCACAGGCAACCCGTTCTTCACGACGGACACCGCGGCCGCGTTGCGCGCCTCCGAGATGAAGTGCAACGCTCTGCTGAAGGGCACGCAGGTGGACGGCGTCTACACGGCCGACCCGAAGAAGGACCCGACCGCCACGCGCTTCCCGCGCCTGTCCTATCTCGAGGTCCTGGCGCGCGACCTGCGGGTGATGGATGCCTCGGCCGTCGCCCTCGCGCGCGAGAACCGCATCCCGATCCTGATATTCTCGATCCATGCTGCGGGATCCTTCGCGGACGTCGTCTGCGGCCGGGGTCGCCACACGATCATCAGCGACGAGGAGTGAAAGCAGTGACCGCTGACCTTTCCGAGCTGCGCCGCCGGATGGACGGAGCCCTCGACGTGCTCCGCAAGGAGCTCAACGGGCTGCGGACCGGTCGCGCGTCGCCGAACCTGCTCGATCCGGTCATGGTCGAGGCCTACGGCAACAAGATGCCGCTGCGCGAGCTCGGCAACGTCTCGGTGCCGGAGCCGCGCATGATCACGGTAACGGTGTACGACAAGAGCATGGTGAAGGCCGTCGAGAAGGCGATCCGCGACGCCGGTCTCGGCCTCAACCCGATGGCAGACGGCGCGCTGGTCCGCGTGCCGATTCCCGGCCTGACCGAGGAGCGGCGCAAGGAGCTCGTGAAGGTCGCCGGCAAGTATGCCGAGGAGGCGCGCGTCCATATCCGCAACGTGCGCCGCGACGGCATGGAGGGCCTGAAGAAGGCTGAGAAGGACCACAAGATCTCGCAGGACGAGCACCGTGTGCAGTCCGACAAGGTCCAGAAGATGACCGACGAGAGCGTCAAGAAGGTCGACGAGGCGCTGGCCGCCAAGGAAAAGGATATCCTGAAGGTCTGATTGGCCCTCCCGACGCAATGCAAGGTGAGGTGAGCGCGCATGCACCCGGTTGAGGATGGCGCCGAACGCTCGGTCCCGGTCCACGTCGCCATCATCATGGATGGCAACGGGCGCTGGGCGAAGCGCCGCGGCTTGCCGCGGATCGCCGGGCACAGGCGCGGCGCCGATGCTTTGCGCGTGACGGTGGAGGCCGCGGCGGAGCTCGGCATCCGCCACCTGACCCTGTTCGGGTTCTCGTCCGAGAACTGGGGCCGCCCGAGCGGCGAGGTCGAGGAGCTCATGGGCCTCCTGCGCATGTACCTGCGCGCTCATATCGCCGAGCTGCACGCGAACAACGTGCGCCTGACCGTGATCGGCGCGCGCGACAGGCTGCCCGGCGACGTGGTGGACCTGATCGCCGGCGCGGAGCGTCAAACAGCGGGCAATAGCCGGCTGCACCTCCAGGTTGCGCTGAGCTACGGCGCGCGGGACGAGATCGTCGCCGCCGCGCGCAGCCTCGCGGCCGACGTCGCCGCCGGTACGCTCGCGGTCGACCAGATCGACGCGGCGCGCCTGGCCGACCGGCTCCAGACGCGCGGCGTGCCGGATCCGGACCTGGTGATCCGCACCAGCGGCGAGCAGCGGCTGAGCAATTTCCTGCTCTGGCAGGCGGCCTATGCGGAGCTCGTGTTTGTCGATACGCTCTGGCCTGATTTCAAGAAGCGCGATCTGGACGATGCCATCCGGGAATACCAGCAGCGCGAGAGGCGTTTTGGCGTCGCAACAGGCTAGCGGCCGCTGGGGGGGCCTCGGCCTGCGCGTCCTGTCGTCGCTCGTCCTCGCGCCGCTAGCCCTAGCCGCGATCTATCTGGGCACGCCTTGGGTCGATGCGTTCATGGCTGCGGCCGCCATGCTGATGGCATGGGAGTGGTCGCATCTCTGCAACCGCGGCCGCGGTACCGGCCGCGCCGTGCTCATGATCGGCGTGACCGCAGCGGCGCTGGCGGCCAGCGTGGCGCATTTTTTCGCGATCGCTCTCGCAGTCGGCGTCGCGGGCACTCTGCTGGTCTACCTTTATGTCTCTTGGCGCGACAGCCGCTCCGACGCGGCGCGCGATTTGTCCGCGCCGGCTTGGACCGCGGCCGGAGTCGCTTGGATCTCCGTGCCCTGTGCCGGATTCTTGTGGCTGCGCGGCTTGCCCGAGGACGGACTCGTCACCGCGCTTTGGTTGATCCTGGTGGTCTGGGCGACGGACATCGGCGCCTATGTCGCCGGCCGCTCGATCGGCGGACCCAAGCTGGCGCCGTCGATCAGCCCAGGGAAAACTTGGGCAGGGCTTGCCGGCGGGGTTGCGGCGGCCGCCTGCGTGGGCTACGGGGTGTCCCAGTGGGTCGGCGCCTCGCCGGTCGCGGCGATCGTGGGCAAGAGCGCCGTCCTCGCCGTCGCGGCGCAGGCAGGTGACTTGGCCGAAAGCTACGTGAAGCGGCGATTCGGCGCGAAGGATGCCGGAACCTTGATCCCAGGCCATGGCGGCATGCTGGACCGCCTGGACGGATTTCTCGCCGCTGTCGCTGTTGCGGCTCTCGTCGCGGTCCTGATCGGGGAAAGCGTGTTCGCATGGCATTGACCAGCAGCGCAGCCACGCCGCGCCGGCCGCCCGTGCCGGATTCCGCCGCCGAACCGGGATCGATCGCGCGCGCTGTTGCGGCAGGGCCCCGCTCCGTGACCGTGCTCGGGAGCACGGGATCCATCGGCTGCAGCACCGTTGACCTCCTGGAGCGCCATCGCGGCGCCTTCACGGTCGAGGCTCTGGTCGCCGGCCGCAACGTCGACAAGCTCATTGCCCAGGCGCGCTCGCTCTTGCCGCGCATCGCCGTGGCCGCCGATGCCGCCGCCTATGGCGCGCTGAAGGACGGGTTGGCGGGGACCGGCGTGGCCGTCGCGGCCGGATCGGACGCCGTCGTCGAGGCTGCGGCGCGGCCGGCGCAGTGGGTGATGGCGGCCATCGTTGGCGCCGCCGGTCTCGCGCCGACGCTCGAGGCGGCGCGGCGCGGCGCGATCGTCGCCCTGGCCAACAAGGAGTGCCTGGTCTGCGCCGGCGACGTCATGGTGCGCGAGGTGCGGGCGGGCGCGGCGACGCTGCTGCCGGTCGATTCGGAGCACAACGCCATCTTCCAGGTGCTCGATCGCGACCGCATGGACTCCGTCGAGAAGATCATCCTGACGGCGTCCGGCGGTCCGTTTCGCGCGCGCTCGCGCCAGGAAATGAGCGGCGCGACGCCGGAGCAGGCGGTCGCGCACCCCAACTGGAGCATGGGCGCCAAGATCTCGATCGATTCGGCGACCATGATGAACAAGGGGCTGGAGCTGATCGAAGCGCACCACCTGTTCGGCCTGCCGGAGAACCAGATCGACATCGTCGTTCACCCGCAGTCGATCATCCACAGCCTCGTCGCCTATCGCGACGGGTCCGTGCTCGCCCAGCTCGGCTCGCCTGACATGCGCACGCCGATCGCTTACACCATGGCCTGGCCGGACCGGATCGAAACCCCGGCCAAGCGCCTCGATCTCGCGGCGATCGGCAGCCTGACCTTCGAGCAGCCGGACGCGGAGCGCTTCCCGGCCCTCCGCCTTGCGCGCGCGGCTCTGCGCGCCGGCGGCAGCGCGCCGGCGACGCTGAATGCCGCGAACGAGGTGGCTGTCGCGGCTTTCCTCGGCCGGCGGATCGGGTTCCTCGATATTGCGGGCTTGGTCGAGGAGGCATTGGAGCGGCTGCCTTCCGTGCCCATCTCCACTCTCGAAGACGTGGCGGCGGCGGATGCGGCAGCCCGTCGATTTGCACAAGAAAGAATCGGACGCGCCTGACGGCGCGCCGAGCGGAGAAAGAAACGTGATGTCGTTCCTCCTCGACAACTGGACCTACCCGGTCGCGTTCCTGGTCGTCCTGAGCGTCTTGATCTTCTTCCACGAGCTCGGCCATTACCTCGTCGCGCGCTGGAACGGCGTGCGGGTCGAGGTGTTCTCGATCGGCTTCGGGCGCGAGATCTGGGGCTGGACCGACCGCGTCGGGACGCGTTGGAAGGTCGGGCTGTTCCCGGTCGGCGGCTACGTCAAGATGTTCGGCGACCAGGACGAGACCAGCCGTCCGAGCGGCGAGGTCGCCACGATGACGGCCGAGGAGCGGGCCGTCTCGTTCCACCACAAGACCCTGGGGCAGCGCGCGGCGATCGTGTCAGCGGGGCCGATCGCCAACTTCCTCCTCGCGGTGGTGCTGTTCGCGATCATCTTCGTGGTCGCGGGGAAGCCGTCGACGCCCGCCCTTGTCGGCGACGTCCGCCCGGACAGCGCGGCAGCCGCAGCCGGGTTCAAGGCCGGCGACCGCATCCTCCGGCTGGACGGCACGTCGGTCGAGCGGTTCGAGGACATCGTCTCGATCGTGCGCATGAATCCGGGGAAGCCGATGGAGGCCGCGGTCGAGCGCGGCGGCATGCCGGTCGCGCTCACGGTCACGCCCTTGCGCACCGAGATCACCGACCGGTTCGGCAACAAGCACGTGGTCGGCCAGCTCGGCATCGTCGGCAGCGGTCAGGTCTACCTTCAGCTCGGGCCTGGTTCGGCCCTGGTCGCCGCGGTCGGTGAGACCTGGTCAACGGTGGTGGTCACCCTGAAGGCGCTCGGCCAGATCATCGCCGGGACTCGGTCCGCGGACGAGCTCGGCGGGCCCATCCGCATTGCCAAAATGTCAGGCGACGTGGCGCAGGTCGGGATCATCCCGTTGCTCATGCTGATGGCTGTCCTGTCGGTCAATCTGGGCCTTCTCAACCTTTTCCCCGTTCCGATGCTGGACGGCGGCCATCTTCTGTTCTACGCCTACGAGGCGGTGCGCGGTCGTCCCCTGGGCGAGCGTGCCCAGGAGTACGGGTTCCGCGTGGGCTTGGCTCTGGTTCTCGCGCTGATGGTGTTCGTGACGTGGAACGACATCGTCCAGCTGTTCTGAGCCGGCATTGCTCCTTGGCGGGCCCTGACGCGATGTCTTAACCTGGCTGTGGTGAGCTAGAAGGGCTTGATCGGAGTGAGTTTGGTGCAGGTAGACAAGCGATTCGCCAGGCTCAGCCTCGCTTTCGCCACGGCGCTGCTTGCGGTGGCGCTTCCGGCGTTGCGCGTTGCGCCTGTTCCCGGCGTGGCGCTTGCGCAGGTCGACGCGGGGACCGTGGTCCGCGAGATTCGCGTCGAGGGCACCGAGCGCATCGATCCGACGACCGTGCGGTCATACATGGTCGTCAATCCAGGCGATCAATTCGACGTTGCGAAAATCAACCAGTCGTTGAAGAGCTTGTACGCGACCGGGTTGTTCGCGAATGTCGAGATCAGGCGCGAGGGCCAGGCGCTCGTCGTCCAGGTCGAGGAGAACCCGGTCATCAACCGGATCGCCTTCGAGGGCAACAACAGGATCAAGGACGAGGAGATCAACGCCGAGATCCAGCTGCGGCCGCGCGTCGTCTACACGCGCTCGAAGGTGCAGAGCGACGTCAAGCGCATCATCGACCTCTACCGCCGGAACGGCCGCTACTCCGCGACCATCGAGCCCAAGATCATCAAGCTCGACCAGAACCGCGTCGATCTCGTGTTCGAGGTCAACGAAGGCGGCAAGACCGGCGTGCGCCGCCTGATCTTCGTCGGCAACAAGCGATTCAGCGACGGTCGCTTGCGCGAGGTCATCCAGACCAATGTGAGCCGCTGGTGGGCGTTCTGGCGGTCCGGCGACACTTATGACCCGGATCGCCTGGCAGTCGACCGGGAGCTGCTCCGGCGTTTCTACCTGGAGAACGGCTATGCCGACTTCCGCGTGCTGTCTGCCGTCGCTGAGCTGACGCCGGAGCGCGAGGACTTCGTCATCACCTTCACGATCCAGGAAGGCGAGCGCTACAAGTTCGGCGAGGCCGGGATCAACGCGGCCTTGCGCAACCTCGACACGACGGCGCTGCAGAAGACGGTGCTGCACGGCCGCGGCGACTGGTACAACGCGGACAAGGTCGAGAAGACCGTCAGCGCGCTCACCGATGCCGTCGGGACGCTCGGCTATGCGTTCGTGGACGTGAAGCCGAAGATCGACAAGGACGAGGCCAACAGGGTCATCGGCATCTCCTACGAGATCGGCGAAGGGCCGAAGGTCTACGTCGAGCGCATCGAGGTGAAGGGCAACGTCCGCACCGAGGACCGTGTGATCAGGCGCGAGTTCCGCCTCGCGGAAGGCGACGCATTCAACACGTCGAAGCTGCGGCGCTCGCGCCAGCGCATCCAGAACCTCGGCTTCTTCAAGAAGGTCGACGTCAAGACCGTGCAAGGCAGCACGCCCGAGCGCACGGTGGTCGAGGTCGAGGTCGAGGAGAAGCCGACCGGCGAGCTGTCCTTCGGCGTGGGCTACTCGACAGCCGACGGCGTGCTCGGCGACGTGGCGATCCGCGAGCGCAACCTGTTGGGCAAGGGGCAGGAGCTCCGCCTGGCGTTCCAGGGCTCGACGCGCACGCAGCAGATCGATCTCGGCTTCACCGAGCCCTACTTCTTGGATCGTCCGGTCTCGGCCGGCGCCGACGTGTTCAGGATCCGGCAGGACAGGCAGAACACGAGCAACTACGACCAGACCGAGCTCGGTTTCCGCCTGCGGTCCGGATACGCGATCACCGAGAACATGTCGCAGCAGCTGCGCTATGCCCTGCGCCGGGTGACGGTGGAGAACATCGGCGCGGGCGCCTCGACGTTCATCACGAGCCAGGCGGGCGACAGCACGTACTCCGAGATCGGCCAGTCGCTCATCTACGACCGCCGCGACAATCGCTTCGCGCCGACGGCCGGCTATTTCGGCCGACTGTCGAACGATCTGGCCGGCCTCGGCGGCTCCGTGCGCTACCTGAAGTCGCGGCTCGACGGCGGCTACTACTACTCGATCATCGACGGTCTCGTCCTCGCGGGCGTCGCCGAAGTCGGCTACATTTACGGCTTGGGCGAGGATGTCCGGCTGTCCGACCGCTTCTTCCTGGGAGGCACGAAGGTTCGCGGCTTCCGCAACTTCGGCATCGGGCCGCGCGACGTCGTCACCTCGGACGCTCTTGGCGGCGACCGTTATTACACGGCATCTCTCGAGCTCCGCTTCCCGCTCGGCCTCCCGGAAGAGCTCGGAGTCTCGGGCAGGGCCTTCCTCGACGGCGGCAGCCTTTGGAACGTCCCGGCGAGCGGCCCCTCGATCCGCGACGATTCGTCGCTGCGCGCGGGCACCGGCCTCGGCATCGCCTGGAACTCGCCGTTCGGGCCGATCAGCGTGGATTACGGCATTCCGTTCTTGAAGAAGAACTATGACCGGACCGAGAACTTCCGCGTCAGCTTCGGCACCAGCTTCTAAGATCCGGAACACATCGATGCATGCAACGTCCGACCGCTCGCCCTGGTGGGTGCGCGCAGCTGCCCTGGGTTTCGCGATTGTCGCCTTGGCGACGGCGTCGACCGTGACCGCGCAGCAGCAGCAGCAGCGCCCTCCGGGGACCCAGCAGCAACAGCCGCAGCGCCCTGCCGCGCCGGCGGCGCCAGCGGCGCCAGCGGCGCCGAGCGCACCTCCGACGGCGCCGGTCATCGCCATCGTCGATTTCCCGGCCGTCGTCCGCGAGTCGAACGCCGCGAAGGCGGCGACCACGCAGCTCGAGAAGATCCGGCAGACCTACGAGACCGAGGTCCAGAAGATCGAGAAGGCCGTGATGGACGCGGACCAAGAGCTGTCGCGCCAGCGCCCGACCTTGACGCCGGAGCAGTTCGCCCAGAAGAGGCGCGAGTTCGAGCAGAAGTTCCAGGACGCGCAACGCGCCGTGCAAGAGCGCCAGCGCAAGCTCGAGCAGGCCTATGGCCAGGCCTGGGCGCAGATCGAGTCCCGCCTGATCAAGATCATCGAGGAGATGATCAAGGCGCGCGGCATCAACATGGTGCTCGGCAAGACGGCCGTCGTGATCGCGGAGACGCGGTTCGACATGAGCAAGGAAGTGCTCAACCGGCTGAACGTCGAGCTTCCGACGGTCACCGTCCAAGTGCCGAAGTAAGCGATCGTGCCGTGGCCGATCCGCGCTTCTTCGCGTCGGTGGGCCCCTTCAGCGCTGGCGAGGTCGCGGCGCGGATCGGCGCAAGCTTGTCGGACGCTAAGGATGCCAGCCGCCAGCTGAGCGGCGTGGCGCCGCTCGACGCAGCCGGCCCCGCAGACCTATCCTTCATCGACAACCGACGCTACGTCGACGCTTTCGCAGCGACGAAGGCCGGAGCGGTGATCGCGACCGCGTCTGACGCGCCGCGCGCTCCTGCGGGGTGCGCCCTCCTGTTGTCGGCGACGCCCTACCTGGCCTTCGCCCTTGCTGCCGGCATGTTCCATCCTGACCCGGCGCCGACACCCGGCGTGCACCCCTCAGCGGTCGTCGACCCCAGCGCCGAGATCGGCGCGGCGGTCGAGATCGGCCCCGGCGCGGTCGTCGGGGAGAAGGCGCGGATCGGAGCGCGCTGCCGGATCGGTGCGAATGCCGTCATCGGGAGAGGGGTCGAGATCGGCGAGGCGTGCGACATCGGGGCGTGCGCGTCCCTATCCCATTGCTCCGTAGGCGCGCGCGCCCTGATCCACCCGGGCGTCAGGATCGGGACGCGGGGATTCGGCTTCGCGCCCAGCGCGAAGGGCTTCGTCAAGGTGCCGCAGCTCGGTCGGGTCTTGATCGGGGACGACGTGGAGATCGGCGCCAACTCGACCATCGACCGCGGCGCCGGCCCGGATACCGTCATCGGCTCCGGCTGCATGATTGATAACCTTGTGCAGATCGGGCACAACGTGCGGCTGGGGCGCGGCTGCATCGTCGTGGCGCAGGCTGGCGTCGCCGGGTCGACGCATCTCGGCGACTACGTCGTGGTCGGCGCCCAGGTCGGAATCACCGGGCACCTGACCATCGGTGATCGCGCGCGCGTCGCGGCCCAGAGCGGGGTGATGCGCGACGTATCGGCGGGCGAGACCGTCGGCGGGAGCCCGGCAGTGCCGCAGCGCGAGTGGCTGAGGCAGTGCGCATGGCTCAACAAAGCCTCCAAACGCAGGGATCCCTGAGGCCATGGACGGCGAGAAGACCACCGCAACCGAGGTCCTGAGCGCGGACATCATGCGGATCATGGAGATGATCCCGCATCGGTACCCGTTCCTCATGATCGACCGCGCGATCGAGATCGTCCCGGACAAGAGCGCGACGGGGATCAAGAACGTCTCGATCAACGAGAACTACTTCCAGGGGCATTTCCCGCGCCAGCCGGTGATGCCCGGGGTCCTGATCATCGAATCCATGGCGCAGACGGCGGCCGTTCTTGTCGTTCAGACGCTCGGGCCGTCGGCGGCAGGGAAGCTGGTGTATTTCATGCTCGTCGACGAGGCCCGCTTCCGGAAGCCGGTGGTTCCCGGCGACCAATTGCACGTCCATGTCTCCAAGCTGCAAAACCGCCGCAACGTCTGGAAGTTCAAGTGCGAGGCGAAGGTCAATGGCCAGCTGATGGCCGAAGCCGTCATCGCCGCGATGATCATGGACGAGTGATTTGGCCGTCGAGCAAGCGCGCATCCACCCATCGGCGATCGTCGATCCTAAAGCAACCGTCGGCGCCGGCGTCGAGGTCGGACCCTTCTGCGTCGTCGGGCCGGGCGTCGTCCTGGGCGAAGGCGTGCGCCTCGTCTCCCATGTCGTCGTCGCCGGACGGACGAGCATCGGTCCGCGCACCGCGATCTTTCCTTTCGCGTCCATCGGCCACATCCCGCAGGACCTCAAGTACAAGGGCGAGCCGTCGCGGCTTGAGATCGGCGCCGACAACGTCATGCGCGAGCACGTGACCATGAATCCCGGGACGGCGGGGGGCGGCATGGTCACCAAGGTGGGCGACCGCTGCCTCTTCATGGTCGGCGTCCACGTCGCGCATGACTGCGTGGTCGGGAACGGCGTGATCATGGCCAACAACGCGACGCTGGCCGGGCATGTGGTCGTGCAGGATTTCGCCGTCCTCGGCGGCCTCACGGCGATCCACCAGTTCGTGCGCATCGGCCATCACGCCATGATCGGCGGCATGTCCGGCGTCGAGAAGGACGTGATCCCTTACGGAACGGTCATGGGCGATCGCGCCCACCTGTCCGGCCTCAACCTTGTCGGCCTCAAGCGCCGCGGCTTCGAGCGCTCGGACATCCACGACCTCCGCGCTGCCTATCGGCTCCTCTTCGCGCACGAGGGCACGATGGAGGAGCGCCTGGCCGACGTGCGCCGCATGTTCGGGCACAGCCGGCCGGTCATGGACGTCGTGGACTTCATCGCGTCGGATTCCAGCCGCGCGATCTGCCAGCCCCGCGACGGAGCGGTGGAGTAGGTGGCTCCTGGCGGCGCCGGCGCCGGCCCGCTCGGCATCGTCGCCGGTGCTGGACGGCTGCCGCGCTTGATCGTAGACGCCTGCAAGCAAGCCGGCCGACCGGTGTTCGTCGTGGCGCTCGACGGCTTCGCGGAGCCGGGCCTCGTCGAAGGCGTCCCGCACCGATGGGTGAACCTGGCCGCCGCCGCCGGCGCCTTCCCGACCTTGCGCCAAGCAGGCGTGGGAGAGGTCGTCCTCGCGGGCGCGGTGCGCCGGCCGTCGCTCGCGGAGTTGCGCCCGGACTGGCGCAGCTTGCGCTTCCTCGCGCGGGTCGCGGGTCGCGCCCTCGGCGACGACGGGCTCCTCAAGGCGGTCGTAGCGGAGATCGAGAGCGAGGGATTCCGTGTCCTCTCCGTGCCGGACGTGCTCGCCGAGGCGACCGCGCCGACCGGGCCGCTCGGCCGGCACGTCCCCGATGTGGAGGCCCGGTCCGATATCGCGCGCGGCATCGCCGTCGCCGTGGCGCTCGGCGCTGCCGATGTCGGCCAGGCCGTCGTCGTGCAGCAGGGGATCGTGCTGGGTGTCGAGGCGGTCGAGGGGACCGATGCGCTGCTGGCGCGCTGCGCCGCGCTGCGCCGTGCTGGCCCCGGCGGCGACCTGGTCAAGATCGCGAAGCCTGGGCAAGAGCGTCGCGCGGACCTGCCGACCATCGGGCCGGAAACCGTGAGGAACGCGGCAGCCGCGGGATTGCGGGGCGTGGCCATCGAAGCCGGTGCGACGCTGGTCGTCGATGCCGGCTTGGTCGCCCAGGCGGCCGACCAGCTCGGCGTCTTCGTGATCGGCGTCGACCGCGATGGCTGAGCGCCCCCTCGTCTATCTCGTCGCAGGCGAGCCCTCCGGGGACCAGCTCGGCGCCCGCTTGGTGGCAGCCCTGCGGGCGGCTGCCGGCGATCGCATCGCCTTTGCCGGCGTCGGCGGCCCACGCCTTGCCGAGCAAGGCGTGCAGAGCCTTTTCCCGATCGACGATCTGTCTGTCATGGGACTGCTCGAGGTCCTGCCGCACCTGCCGCGCCTGCTGCGCCGCATGCGAGAGACCGAGGCGGACATCGTGGCGCGCCGGCCCGATCTGGTCGTGACCATCGATTCGCCGGGGTTCACGTTCCGCCTCGCCTCGCGCTTGCGTCGGCGCCTGGGGAGGTCGCTGACCATGGTCCACTATGTCGCTCCCTCGGTCTGGGCCTGGAAGCCCAAGCGCGCGGCGGCGACGGCGCGGCTGTTCGACCATCTCCTGACGCTGCTTCCCTTCGAGCCGCCCTATTTCGAGCGCGAGGGATTGGCGACGACGTTCGTCGGCCATGCCGCGATCGAGCAGGCGCCATCGCGAGCAGACGGCCTTGCGTTCCGTCGCCGGCATGGCATTCCGGACGACGCCCTTGTGCTTGCCCTGCTTCCTGGCAGCCGCCGGGGAGAATTGCAGCGCCACTGGGACGTCTTCGCAGCTGCTGCCGGCCTCCTGGCGGCGCGGCACCCGCGGCTGCGGCTGGTCGTTCCGACCGTCGAGGCCCTCGAGCGCGAGGTTCGCGCGCGCGCAGGCTCCCTGGCCATTCCTGCGGAGGTCGGCACGTTCGCGGGCGAGAAAGGCGCCGCTCTGGCGGCCTGCGACGTGGCCTTGGCCGCGTCAGGGACCGTGGCCGTCGAATTGGCAGCCGCAGGCGTCCCCTGCGTCGTCGCCTATCGCATCCATCCGATCACCTACCGCATCGTCAAGCGCATGATCCGCGTCCGATTTGCCAGCGTGATCAATTTGTTGCTCGATCGGCCAGCGGTCCCCGAGCTGCTGCAGGAGGCGTGCCGTCCCGACAGCTTGGACGCGGCGCTCGAGGCGCTTGTCGGCGATCCCGGCACGCGGGCGGCCCAGATCGCGCAAACCGAAGCGGCCTTGACCCTCCTGGGCAAGGCGGGGCCGCCGCCGAGCGTGCGCGCCGCCGAAGCCCTGCTGCGCCTGCCCGCGCTGGCCAAGGGCCTCGAGACGGCGCAATAATGGCCCATTCGGGGGAGGCAGCGGACATGGACACGATCGAGCGTGCGGCGTCGACCGCGAAGACCAAGTACCGCATGCTGCACACGATGATCCGCGTGCGCGACCTGGATGCCTCGCTTCGGTTCTACTGCGAGCATCTCGGCATGCAGCTGCTGCGCCGGACGGACTACCCGGACGGCCAGTTCACGCTCGCCTTCGTCGGCTACGGCCCGGAGGAGAGCAACACGGTGATCGAGCTCACGCACAACTGGGGCCAAGCGGAGCCGTACGCGATCGGCAACGGGTTCGGCCACCTGGCGCTCGGCGTCGCCGACGTGTACAGGACGTGCGAGCAGCTCGCTGCCGCTGGCGTGAAGATCACGCGTCCTGCGGGACCGATGAAGCACGGTAAGACCGTGATCGCCTTCATCGAGGATCCAGACGGCTACAAGATCGAGCTCGTCGCTCGTCCCTGAGCGCCGCACATGGGCAGCGATCCCGCGTCACCGGGAGCGGGCGGTCCGAGCGAGGTCGCCTTTCAGGTCGTCGATGCCGAGCGCCGGGCGGCCTGGCTCGAAGCGACCGTCTTTGCCGCCACGACGTTCCTGCGCAATCCCGATCTCGATGCCGGCTTCAGCACGCTGCTCGAGCGGCTCGGCCGCGCGACCGGCGTCGACCGAGCCTATGTTTTCGAGACGAGCGAGACGGCCGACGGGGACATCGTCAGCCGCTACATCGACGAATGGGTCTCGGACTCCCGATACGCTCTCCTGGGCAAGCCCATCCTCGCATCGGTGTCGCTCAAGAACCGCGGTGCCCTCGCTGACGAATGGGTCAAGCGACGGCGGCGCGGCGAGGTGATCCAGGCCCATGTCCGCGATCTCGACGGATTCCTGCGGGAGATCCTCACCCAGACCGCGGTGCGATCGCTCGTCACGGTTCCGATCATGGTGCGCGGGCGCTGGTGGGGGACCGTCGGCTTCGACGACTGCCGGTCGGAGAGGACGTGGCTGCCTGAGGAAGTTCACGTTCTGGAGGTCGCGGCCTCGGTGCTCGGCGCAGCGATCGAGCGCTCCCATCTCGATTCCGAGATCCGCAGGCACAAGGACGAGCTCGAGGTGCGCGTCGCCGAGCGCACGCGCGAGCTGCAGATCCTCGCCACGACGGATTCGCTGACCGGGGCTGCAAACCGGCGCCGGTTCCTGGAGCTCGCATCCTACGAGCTGGAGCGCGTGCGCCGCTACCGGCCGCCCGCGACGCTCATCGTCGCCGACATCGATTTCTTCAAGAAGGTCAACGACGCGCACGGGCATGCCGCCGGCGACGCCGTCCTGCGCACTGTCGGCGGCCTATGGATCAAGACGTTGCGCACCATGGACTGCCTCGGCCGCATCGGCGGCGAGGAGTTCGCGATCCTGCTGCCCCAGACGCCCGAGGCGGACGGCGCGGCCGTCGCGGAGAAGCTGCGGCGGCGGCTGGAAGAGACCGAGGTGCCTGTCGAAGGCGGGCCCCTGCGCGTGACGGCAAGCTTCGGCGTCACCGCTTTGCGGCCCGACGACGCGCTCGTGGAGACGCCCCTCCATCGCGCCGACACGGCCCTCTATTCCGCCAAGCGCGATGGGCGGAACCGGGTCGTCACGGCAAGCTAGACCCAGCGGGCCGCGCTAGGGACGAAGGAAGAACCATACAACCGCCGCCGCGACGGTCGCCGCGCTGGCGAGCGACGACAGCAAGAGCGTCCGGCCGCTCGGACGGTTGTCGTTCGCGGCAGCGCCAAGGCGGACGAGAGCGCGAGGGCGCTGCACGCCGCAGATCTTGCCGGCAGCGCGCGGCGCGGCCGGAGCGGCAGCGTCACGGCCGCCGCCCGATCGGAACTGCCCGCTCCGCCGCCCTGCGCCCATGCGGTACGATCCTCCCGCTCAGCCGGCCCTGCTAGCGGCCCGTCAGCCACGCTGCGAGAGCGGAACGAAGGGCCGGTTCTTGGCGCCCTTGAAGAGCTGGCGCGGCCGGCCGATCTTCATGCCGGGATCCTCGATCATCTCCTTCCACTGCGAGATCCAGCCGACCGTTCGCGCGAGCGCGAACAGGACGGTGAACATCGAGGTCGGGAAGCCCATCGCCTTGAGGATGATGCCGGAGTAGAAGTCGACGTTCGGGTAGAGCTTGCGCTGGACGAAGTACTCGTCCTCCAGCGCGATCCGCTCAAGCTCCATGGCAAGGTCGAGGAGCGGGTCCTTGACGCCCAGCGTGCTCAGCACCTCGTGGCAGGTGCGGCGCATCACCGCAGCGCGCGGATCGTAGTTCTTGTAGACGCGGTGGCCGAAGCCCATCAGGCGGAAGCCGCTGTTCTTGTCCTTCGCCTTCTTGACGGCCTCGCCGACCTTTTCCTTCGAGCCGATCTCCTTGAGCATCAGGAGCACGGCCTCGTTGGCGCCGCCATGTGCCGGTCCCCACAGCGACGCCACGCCTGCCGCGATGCAGGCGAAGGGGTTGGCGCCCGACGAGCCGGACAGCCGCACCGTCGACGTCGAGGCATTCTGCTCGTGGTCGGCGTGCAGGATGAAGATCCTGTCCATCGCCTTCTCGAGGATCGGGTTGACCTTGTACTCCTCGGCCGGCACCGAGAACGTCATGCGCAGGAAGTTGCCGGCATAGCTGAGCTCGTTGAGCGGGTACACGAAGGGCTGTCCCATCGCGTACTTGTAGGCCATGGCCGCAATCGTCGGCATCTTGGCGATCAGGCGGAAGATCGCGATCTCGCGCTGGCGCGGGTCGTTGATGTCCGTGCTGTCGTGGTAGAAGGCGGACATGGCGCCGACCACGCCGCACATCACGGCCATCGGGTGGGCGTCGCGCCGGAAGCCCCTGTAGAACCACTGCATCTGCTCGTGCAGCATCGTGTGATGCGTCACGTGGTGGACGAAGTCGCCCTTCTGCTTCTTGTTCGGCAGCTCGCCGTTGATCAGGAGGTAGCAGACCTCCATGAAGTCGCTGTGCTCGGCCAGGTCCTCGATCGCGTAGCCGCGATGCAGGAGGATGCCTTCGTCGCCGTCGATGAAGGTGATCGCGGAATCGCAGCTCGCGGTCGAGGTGAAGCCGGGGTCGTAGGTGAAGTAGCCCGTGTCGCCGTAGAGCTTGCGGATATCGATGACCTTGGGCCCGAGCGTCCCGGGCAGCAGCGGATAGTCGAACTTCTTGCCCGTCGTGTTGTCGATCAGCGTGACGGTCTCTTTCTTCGCCTCTGGCATGGCTCGGCTCCCTCTTGCCCCCGGCGTCCGGTCAGGTCGG
>JAEULF010000279.1 GCA_016793965.1 Alphaproteobacteria bacterium
CATCCACGACGACGCCATGGTCGGCATCGGCGCCACCGTGCTCGACGGCGCGATCGTCGAGGGCGGCGCCATCGTCGCGGCCGGCGCCGTCGTGCCGCCGGGCAAGGTCGTGCGCGCCGGCGAGCTCTGGGCCGGCTGCCCCGCCAAGCTCGCCCGGCCCGTTAAGCCGGCCGAGATCGAGTTCATCAAGGTCAACGCGCGGCACTATTGCGGGCTGGCGCGCTCGCATGTCGAGACCATGGCCGCGATGGCGGCGGAGTAGGCGCGGGCGACCATCGCACACACGACGGAGAGACCTGGACCATGATCTCAGCCGACCTGACCGGGAAGACCATGCTCGTGACCGGTGCCGCCTCCGGCATCGGTCTCGCGACGGCGGAGCTGTTCGCGCGCTGCGGCGCGCGCGTCGCGATCAACTACCTGCCCGACGATCCGCGCGGGCCCGACGAGGTCGGTCGCCTGGAGTCGATCGGCCACCAGGTGGTCGCCGCCCCGGGCGACGTCGGCCAGCCGAAGGATGCCAAGCGCATCGTCAAGGCGGCGCTGGACGGGCTCGGCGGCCGGCTCGACTACCTGGTCAACAACGCCGGCACGCCGGGCGGCACCGGGGTGTTCGACTACGCCGACCTGTCGCTCATGACCGACGAGTTCTGGCAGACGCTGATGCAGGTCAATCTGGTCGGCATGTTCCGCATGGTGCGGGAATCGGAGAAGGCGCTGCGCAAGTCGCAGGGTGCCATCGTCAATGTCGCCTCGATCGCCGGCCTGGGCGTGCGCGGCTCCTCGTCGGTCTATGCGGCGACCAAGGCCGGCGTGGTCAACCTGACCATCAGCTTGGCGCGGGGCCTGGCGCCTGACGTGCGCGTCAACGCCGTGGCACCGGGCCTCGTCGATTCGCCGTGGACCAAGAAATGGCCGAAGGCGCGCAAAGAGAAGGGCGTCGCCCGGGCCATGCTGCGGCGCATGGCCAAGCCCGAGGACCTCGCCGAGGCGATCCTGTATCTTTGCGCAGGCGGTTCCTTCGTCACGGCCCATACCCTCGTGGTCGACGGCGGCATGATGCACGGCGACTGATGCAGCCGCTGCATTGCGCGTCTGGAAATAAATGGGGCTGCGGCCCTCTTGGGAATTCCCGTAAATCGTGTGCCGGGCTCGCCCGTCCTTGGCCCTGGCGCGGCCGCACGTGTATGAGGGTGGACCGTCGGCCGCATGATCGGGCGTGGGGCGCGGCGCTGCGGCGGGGAGAAGCGGCATGAGCATGGAAGCGATCCGACCCAAGGCGCCGCCGCCGCCGATCGCGCTGGCGGAGTTCGAGCAGCGCTGCGAGCACGCGCGGGCGCTGATGGCGCAGGCGCAGCTCGATGCCATGCTGATCTGCACCGAGCTGAACGTCCGCTACTTCACGGGCTTCTCGACCCAGTTCTGGACGTCCCCGACGCGGCCCTGGTTCTTCGTCCTGCCCCGCTGGGGCCGGCCCTTCGCCGTGATCCCGGAGATCGGCCAGGAGAACTTCCTGCAGACGTCCTGGGTCGAGGACCTGCTGACTTGGCCCTCGCCGCGGCCGGACGACGAGGGCGTCTCGCTCGTGGTCGATGCCCTGAAGGCGATCCCGCGCACCTTCGGGCGGGTCGGCATGGAGTTCGGCACGGAGACGCATCTGCGCATTCCCGTGAACGACTTCCGCCGCATCGCCTCCGCCCTGCCGCAGGTGACTTTTGCCGACGCCGTGCCGCTGATCCGCCGCCTGCGCAACCTGAAATCCCCTGCCGAGGTCGCGCGAATCCGCTACGTCGGCCAGTTGGTCTGCGACGTCTTCGACGGCATGCCCGCCTGGGCCAAGGCCGGCATGACCGAGCGCGAGGTCGTCCGCCGCTTCCAGGCCGAGGCGATCCTGCGCGGCGCCGACAGGGCGCCCTACATGATCGCGCGCTCCGGCAATCCGGGGCCGGAGAACATCATCATGGGACCGACCGACAAGGTCATCGCGCCCGGCGACGTGTTCATCCTGGACACCGGCTGCCAGTACGACGGCTATTTCTGCGACTTCGACCGCAACGTCGCCTTCGGCAAGCCGACCGATTCGGCGAAGCGCGCCTATGTCACGATCTGGCAGGCCACCGAGGAGGCGATCAAGGCGGTCCGCCCGGGGAGCAAGGTCAGCGACGTCTGGCGCGCCATGAACAAGGTGGTCGAGGCCGCCGGTGCCACCAACGCCGGCGTCGGCCGCATGGGGCACGGGCTCGGCCTCGCGTTGACGGAATGGCCGTCGCTGATGGCCGGCGACGATCAGGTGATCGAACCGAACATGGTGCTCACCATCGAGCCGGGCATGGAGTTCGCGCCGAACGCGCTGATGGTGCATGAAGAGAACCTGCTGGTCACGCCCGACGGTCCGGAGCTGCTGACGCGCCGCGCGCCGCCGGAGCTGCCGGTGATCAAGTGACCGACGCGCTGTCCTGTCGGGCGAGCCGGGAGGCGCGCCGTGCCGGCTTACGCGCGTTGCGTGGCAGTCTCCGTGCTGGCTGCGGCCGCTTGGTCGTTGGCGCCTTCCGGCGCGGCGGCGCAAGGCCAGGGATCGAGCGTCGTGATCGGAGCCTTCGACGTCGAGGCGGGCGGCTCGGATCCTGAGACCGTGGCCCAGCGCCTGGCGTCCCAGCCGGGCGTCGATGTCTGGGGTCTGACGCGTGTCGCCGACGCGGCCATGGCGGAGCTGTATGCCGGCGCGGCGGGCCTCGCGGCCGCGCCGGCGAAGTACAAGGTAGCGCTCGGGACAAGCGGCAACCTCAAGCATGCGGTGCTCTTCAACGACCAGCGCCTGGCGCTGGGGCGGCGATTCGAGCTCCTGTCGCTCCTGCCAAAGGCGTGCCCGGCGCATCCGGCGCCGGCCCCCCTGGTCGTCGAGCTGCGGCCGCGCGCGGAGGGAGGCAACGCCGACGGCGGCCGCGGCGACGGGGCGGCCTTCTGGCTCATCGTGAACCGCCTCGGCGACGGCACGGCCGCAGCGCGCGCCTGCCGGATCAAGGCGCTGACGGATTGGCTGCGGCAGAACACGCGCCAGGCGGTCCTGGTGGGCGCTTTCGGGGCGGAGTGGCAGATCGCGCCCGATAGCGCCGCGCAGGATCCCGCCATCGACCTGCTCCTCGCCGACGGCATGACGAGCTGGGTGCAGCCGGAGACTCTGGTGCCGACCCATTGCGCGCGGCCGACGGTCGCCGACCTGATCCTGACCGCCGGTCGCGCCCGACAGTGGCGCGCGCGCTCCTGGATCGCCTTCGCCGACGAGGACGACTACTGCCTGCGGGCACCCGAGCGCGAGAGCGAGCACCGCGCCGTGATCGCCCAGTTCGCGATGCAGTGACGGGCGCGCGATGCCTGGGCTCAGCGCGCGGGCTCGATCAGGTCGAGGCGCTGCTCGACGCGCTCCAGCCGCGCCTTGACCGCGCGCATGACCGCGCGCAACCCGTCGACCTTGTGCGCAGGCGCAGGATCAGGCTCCCTGACTCGCCGGCCATGGCCAGGGTCCGCAGTTCGGCGCGCGCATCCTTGCATCGCCGAGAGCGGCGCGCTCGCTCGTGTCGCGCTGCGGGGCCGGTGCTGCTCCTACCGCGCCGCCACGCCCTTGACCTGCTGCGGTGCCACCTCGCGCGGGATCGGCGCCGTCGGCGCGCGGCCGCGCAGGTACGGATTCGGCGTGAAGACGCTGGCGCCGAGGGCGTCGGCGGCGTGCCACGTCCACAGCGGGTCGTACAGCATGGCGCGGGCGAGGGCCACCATGTCCGCCCGGCCTTCGGCGACGATCGCCTGCGCCTGGTGCGGGTCGGTGATCATGCCGACGGCCATGGTGGGGATCCCCGTTCGCTTCTTCACCTCGGCGGCGAAGGGCACCTGGTAGCCCGGGCCGAGCGCGATCTTCTGCTGCATCGAGACGCCGCCGCCCGTGACGTCGACGAAGTCGCAGCCGCGGTCCTTGAGGATCTTGGCGAGGGCGACGGCGTCTTCAGGCGTCAGTCCTTCACCCGGCGTCCAATCGCTGCCCGTGATCCGCATGCCCAGCGCCTTCGCTTTCGGCCAGACGGCGCGCACGGCGTCGAACACCTGCAGCGGGAACCGCATGCGGTTCTCGAAGCTGCCGCCGTATTTGTCGGTGCGCTTGTTGGAGTGCGGCGAGGCGAACTGGTGCAAGAGGTATCCGTGCGCCCCGTGCAGCTCGACGAGGTCGAAGCCCGCGCGGTCGGCGCGCTTGGCCGAGTCCGCGAACTCGCGCGTCACGCGCGCGATGTCGGCCTCGTCCATCGCCTTGGGGACATGCCAACCAGTGTCGTGCGGCAGCGCGCTGGCCGACAGCGTCTGCCAGGCCTCGGCGCCCGCCAGCGCCTTGCCGCCGCGCCAGGGCTCCTCGGCCGAGCCCTTGCGGCCGGCATGCGCGAGCTGGGTCCCGACCGGAGATTTCCCGTGCCGCTTCAGGCTGGCGACGATCCCCTTGAGCGCCGCCTCCTGCGCGTCCGTGTAGAGGCCGAGGCAGCCCGGCGTGATGCGGCCCTCGCGGCTGACATGCGTCGCTTCGGTGATGATGAGGCCGAGGCCGGAGGCGGCGTAGCGCCCGAGATGGATGACGTGCCAGTCGTTGGCCACGCCTTCGACCGCCGAGTACTGGCACATCGGCGAGAGCACGACGCGGTTCGGCAGGGTGACGCCGCCGAGGGTGATCGGCGAGAACAGGTCGGTCATGGCGGGCTGAGGCCTCCGATGTGGAGCGCAAGAAGTGGGGCACGGAAGGAGCGGGGTCCAGGGGGGCGGCGTGAATGACTGCTGTTCCCCGGGCGCATCCTCTCTGGCCTGACGCTGCCGCGGCCGCGATGCCCGCGGCCTTCAGAGGACGGCTTGCGCCCGCCGTTCCGCCGCCAGGTCGAGCGCGGCGTCGATGCCGTAGACGTAGCTCCTCACACCGAATCCCGCGATCGTGCCGTGCGCCGCCTCGGCGGTGAGCGAGCGGAAGCCGCGCTTCTCGATGTTGGTCATGTGCACCTCGACCGTCGGCACGGGGATGGCGCGCAGGCAGTCGCGCAGCCCGTAGCCGGCGAAGAGGAAGCTCGCCGGGTTGATCACCAGCGCGTCGAGCCCGTCCTCGACCGCCTCGTAGATCCGCCCGATCGCCTCGCCCTCGATGTGCGTGTAGTAGATGTCGATGTCGCAGCCGCGTGCCGCCGCGTGTCGCGCCAGCAGGGCGTCGAGCTCGGCCGCGGTGGTCGTGCCGTAGATCTCCGGCTGCCGCTTGCCGAGATAGCTCATGTTCGGCCCCTGCACGAGCAGGAGGCGCAGGCGGCGGGGAGCCCGCAGTGCCTGGGCGGGCTTCGCCGCGACGGACCTCGGAGCCGCTCTCTTCCTCATGGCACGATCTTCTCCTTGCGGTACCGGGCGAGGAGGTCGAGCAGCATCGCCTCGCTGTCGATGCAGTCGGGGAACCCGGCCTGCCGCACCTTGACGGTCGAGGACACGATGTCCCATTCCGGCCAGAACACGGCGTCGCCGTAGCGCCAGGCGGCCAGGTCCTCGTAGCGGTAGGGCTTGAGCCCGTGGCGGCGCTGCAGGTCCTGCCACAGACCGGCATGCTGCGGCATGGCCTCTTGCAGGCGGACGGTCAGGACCCGCCCGACGGGCATGCCCATGACGTCGGCGATGCGCGGCCAGAGGTTCTCCCAGCGGATCAGGTCGCCGTTGGTGACGTTGAAGGCCTGGTCGGCGCAGGCGGGCTCGGTCGCCATCCAGGCGACGGCGCGCGCCAGGATGCGCGCGTCGGTCACCTGGTAGAGCGCCCGGAAGCCGCCGGGCGTGCCCGGGAAGTCGAGCGGCTGGCCGAGCGCCTTCATGACGGACGCGTAGACGGCGATCACCGACACCAGGTTCATGGCGCTGCCGAGGGAGAAGCCGCAGACCGCGTGCGGCCGGATCGCCGACCAGGTCCAGGCCTTGCCGCGCCGGCGCCGGGTCAGCAGGTCCTGCTGCGCGTGGTAGAAGACGGGCGCGGCCGGGCGCGGGTCGTCCTCGCGCGCCGGCGTTCGGAAGGGCCCGAGGTGCGAGCCGTACCATTTCGTGCCCTCGACGAGGTGCACGTGGCGCAGCCGCTTTGCCACGGGCTCGATCGCCACCAGGAGGTTGCGCAGCATCGCCAGGTTGTCGGCAGCGTGCGCCTCGGGCTCCGCGCGCTCGACATAGGCGGCGTGGAAGACATGCGTGGCGTCGCCCAGGATGGCGAGCTTCTCGGCGCAGTCGGCCGGGTCCGCCAGGTCGACGGCGATGTGGTAGTAGCGGCCGGCAGCGTCGGGCGGCCGCCGCGAGAGCGCCACGCAGTCCCAGCGCCCGCTCGTCGCCAGGTGCTCGAGGATGGCGCGGCCGGCGACGCCCGTGGCGCCGGCGACGACGGCCGTGCCCAAGCGCTCGGTCATGGCGCGGGCCGCCGGCGCGGCGCGGTGGCGGGATGGCGCTGGCCGCCGCGGGAGAGCTTGCGCTCGTGCATCATGGTGGCGACCTTATACCCCGCCGGGCATCCCGATGAACCGCTCTTCCGCGGGCACGCTTCCGGGCCAGGCCAGGCGATCGACTCGACGGCGGCAGCGGCGTCGCCTCAGGCGGCGGCTCCCGCCTGCACATGGCCGCGCTCGATGACGAGCGACCGGTCGAGCAACCCTTCCAGGTGCACGGCGCTGGAATCGGCGATGAGCAGCGACAGGCCCTCGCGCTTCAGGTCGGCGAGCACCTCGGCGAGCCGGCGGGCGAGGACCGGCGCCACGCCCTCGAAGGGCTCGTCGAGCAGGAGGAGGCGCCGGCCGCCCATCAGCGCCCGCGCCAGCGCGGTGAGCTTCTGCTGGCCGCCGGAAAGCTGCGTCGCGCGCCGGTCGCGGAACGCCTGGACCTCCGGCATGAGCTTGTAGATCCAGGCGAGCCGCGCCTCCGCTTCCCGGAGCCCGGCGGCCCAGACCGGCAGCATCACGTTCTCCTGCGCCGTGAACTCCGGGATCAGGCGGCGGTCCTCCGGCATGTAGCCGATGCCGAGCGCCACGCGCTGCTGCGCCGGCGCGGCGGCGAGATCGGCGTCGTCGAAGCGCATGCCGCCGCCCCGGGCGGGCAGGATGCCCATCAGGCTGCGCATCAGCGTCGTCTTGCCGGCGCCGTTGCGTCCGATCAAGCCGCAGACCGAGCCGGTCGGCACGTCGAACGAGACGCCGTGCAGGATGGCGGTGGCGCCGATCGAGACGGAGAGGTCGGAGACGGCGAGCATGGCGGCCTCAGTGCTTCCCCGGGCGGTGGGTTTCGCCGATCACGTGGCGGCGGACGTCGGCGTCGGCGAGCACCTTCGACGGCGCGCCGTCGGCGATGATCGTGCCGTCGTAGAAGGCGAGGACGCGGGTGGCGTAGCGCTCGACGATCTGCATGTCGTGCTCGACGAACAGGACGGTGACCTGCTGGTCCTTGAGCGCGTTCATCAGCGTCTCCATGACGCCGAACTTCTCGTCGGCGCTGATGCCGGAGGTCGGCTCGTCGAGCAGCAGGAGGCGGGGCTGGCGCACCGTCGCGAGCGCCACGTCGAGCAGCTTGCGCACGCCCTGCGAGAGCAGGCGGGCCTCCACCTCGGCATGCTCGGCGATGCCGAAGCGCGCGAGCACCGCGTCGGCGCGCGCGCGCATCTCCGGCCGGTCGAGCTTGCGCCAGAAGGGCAGCGGGCCGGGCGCCGCGATGCCGAGCGTGACCTCGACGTTCTCGGCGACCGTCATGCTGCCCCAGACCTGGGGGATCTGGAAGGAGCGGCCGATGCCGCGGCGGATGATCGCGCGGGGCGGCAGGGCGGTGATGTCGGCGCCCTCGAACTGGATGCGGCCGGCCGAGGGCTTCAGGTAGCCCGTCACCATGTTGACGAAGGTGGTCTTGCCGGCGCCGTTGGCGCCGATGACGCCGACCACCTCGCCCTCGGCGACGTCGACGTTGATGTCGCGCGCCGCGACCACGGCGCCGAAGGTCTTGTTGACCTCGCGCGCGGAGAGGATGGGGACGCTCATCGTCCGGGCTCCCCGGCCGCGCCCGCCGCGCGCTTGCGGCGGCGCTCGACCAGCGACCACAGCCCGTTCGGCAGGAACAGGATGATGAGCAGGAGCACGGCGCCGATCACCCCCTGCCAGGCCTGCGGCGCGTACTGCAGAGCATAGGTTCGCACGACCTCGAACACGGCCGAGCCGGCGATCGCGGCGACGACGCTGGAGGCCCCGCCCATGATGGCGATGAACACGAACTCGCCCGAGGTGGTCCAGTAGGACATCTCCGGGTCGATGTGGCCCGTGGCCATGCCGACCAGGATGCCGCCGGCGCCGGCGAGCGCGCCGGCCATGACGAACTTGCCGTGGATCAGCCGCTGCACCGACGCGCCGAGGTACTCCACGCGGATCTCGTTGTCGCGGATCGCCGTCGCCGCGCGGCCGAGCGGCGAGGCCAGGTAGGCATGCACGAGCGCGTGCAGGCCGACGGAGACGAGCGCCGTGTAGGCGAGCAGCGTCCGGCGCATCTCCTCGCCCTTGGGCGCGTAGCCGAGGAAGGTCGGCGTCGGCAGGTTGAACCCGTCGGTCGAGCCGAGCGCCTCGTTCTTGACCAGCGCGCCGTAGAAGATCATCGAGAAGGCAACGGACAGCATGGCGAAGAAGATCTCGCGGTAGCGCGCCATCAGGAAGCCGAGCAGGAAGGCGACCGTGCCGGCGACGGCCGTGCCGATCGCCACGCCGAGCAGCGCGTCGGCGATGCCGAGCTTGCGCAGCGCCATGCCGCCGCCGTAGGCGCCGAGCGCGAAGAACAGCGCCTGGCCGAACGGCACGAGGCCGCAGCGCAGGAGCACGACCAAGCCGAGGACGACCAGCGCCTTGGCCAGCGCCATGGTGGCGAGCGAGACGGCCCAGGCCGGCATCGCCAGCGCGCCGGCGAGCGACGCCGCGAGGACGGCGAGGAGGATGAGGAGGGTGCGGTCCATGCTGCGTCGCTCCCTCAGATCTTGCGCGCCGGCGGGCGGGTGAAGAGCCCGTAGGGGCGGAAGATCAGCACCAGCGTCATGACGGCGTAGATGACGAAGAGCTCGAGCTCCGGCGCCTTGAGCACCGCGGCGGCGCGGAAGATGCCGACGAGCAGCGCGCCGATGACCGCGCCGGCGATCGAGCCCATGCCGCCGGTGACGACGACGGCGAAGGCGAGCACGATGGTCTCGACGCCGATGCCTGGCTGCACGGAGATCTTGGGCGCGTTGAGCGCGCCGCCGAGCGCGCCGAGCACCGCGCCGGCGACGAAGGTCGCCAGGAACATCCGGCGCACGTTGACGCCCATCGC
>JAEULF010000308.1 GCA_016793965.1 Alphaproteobacteria bacterium
AGGATGAAGGTGGCGGGCGCGCCGCGGCGCACCGCCTGGGAGTGCATCACCATCATGTCCATCGAGGCCGGGATGGTGGAGCTGTGGCCGTGCGCCACCATCGCCAGGCTGTCGCCGACCACCGCGACATCGACGCCCGCCATCTCCGCCCAGCGCGCGGAGGTGTAGTCCGGCACGGACATGTAGACCATTTTCTCGCCGGACTTCTTGGATTCGCGGATCTCCGTGATCGTCCGCTTCTTCTTGTCCGGCCCGGTGCCGGCAGCAGGTTTGGCGGCGGCTGGCGCGGTCTTGGCAGCGGGCTTCGCGGACTTGGCGGCCATCGGCGTCGGTTCCTTCCCTTGAGCGTGGCGACGGCTGATATATCCGTCGTCTATCAGGCTTGCCCTACTCTGCGGCAGGTCGGCCCGCCGGGCAACAAGGCAACGGCGACGACGTCATGACGGCCGCCGACCTGTGCCGCGCAGCGCTTGCCAGGCCGCTGGCGATCTGTCACCCCCTGGGACCGCGCGCGGCGGCGACTTCGGGCACGGGCCCAAGCCCCGCGACCGCATCAGGTGGCTCGATGAGCGTTCTCGGCATCGCTCCCTCGGAGCGGCGCCCGCTGGCCTTGCTGGCGGCCTTCGCCATGACCGTGGGGATCGGCAACTCCATGGCCATGACGGCCGGCTTCACGCTGTTCTTCGAGCGCTTCGAGCCGCGCCACCTGCCCTGGATCTACCTGGTCAATGCCGGCATCGCCGGCGGGCTTGGCGCGCTCTTCCTCGCCATGTCGCGCCGGCTGCCCCAGGCGCTCTGCTTGCGCCTCCTGGCCGGCTTCATCCTTGCCGCCGTCGCCATCGCCGCCGTCGCGGTCGAGGACGATGCGCCGGCACAGGTGGCCTTCTCGCTGCCGCTGCTCTCGCAGGTCATGTCGATCCTTTGGAACCTCGCCCTGTGGGGGGCAGCGGGACAGATGTTCGACCTGCGCCAGGGCAAGCGCCTGTTCGGCCTGGTCGCGGCCGGCTTCTGGCTCGGCTACATCCTGACGGGCCTGCTGGTGAAACCGCTGGTGGCGCTGGTCGGCGTCTCCGGCCTCTACGGCGCCGCCGTCTTCGCGAAGGTCGGCGCCCTCGCCGTGATCTACCTGCTCACGCGCCTTTACGGCGACCGGTTCGCCACGGTGCGCGCGAGCGCCGCGGACGAGGCGCGCATGCCGCTGCGCGCCGTGGCGCGCGAGCCCTACGTGCTCCTCATCTTCGCCGTGACCGTCATGGCGCTCATCAGCTTCTATGTCCTCGACAACGTGTTCTACCAGCGCGCCAAGGAAGCCTTCCCCGACGCCGAGGCGTTCGCGAGCTTCTTCGGCTACTTCGTCGCGACCATGGGCGGCACGACGCTCGTCGGCACGCTGTTCGGCACGCGCCCGCTGATCCAGAGGCTCGGCGTGCCAGGCAGCCTCGCGCTCCTGCCGGCAGTGCTCGTCGTCATCACGCTGGGCATGGCGGTGGTCGGCGGCTTCACCGGCATGGCCTTGCTGTTCTTCGGCCTGGCGATCGCGGCGCGGCTCGTCTACTCGGCGCTCTACGCCATGGCGCACACGCCGGCGCAGAACCTGCTCTACCAGCCTCTCCCGCTGCGCCTGCGCGCTGTCGCGCAGCAGGCGAATGACGGCCTGGTGCAACCGCTGACGATCGGCATCTCCGGCGTCATTCTTCTTGTCTTCCGCGACGGGCTCGATGCCGGCGCCGCTGCGCTCGCATGGCTGGCGCTCGCCACTTGCGCGCTCTGGACCGTCGCAACATGGGCATCCGGCCGGCTCTACCGCGCGCAGGTCGTGCACAGCCTGGAAGAGCGCCGAATCCGCCCGGCCGACCCGTTGGAGATCGACGGGGCCGGCATCGTCGTGCTGCAGGAGGCGGTCAAGCACGACAGCGCGGAGACCGTCGCCTTCGCGCTGACCCTGCTGGAGCGGGCGGCCCCGTCGGAGTACCGCCACGCCCTGCCGCCGCTGCTGTTCCACGCCGCCGAGGACGTGCGCCGCGACGTGCTGGCGCGCATCGAGCAGCTCTCGCTCGGCGGCAAGACAGTGCGCCTCATCCAGTCCGTCGTCGCCGCGGACGGGTCTCCCGCCGTGCGCGCGCGCGCGATCCGGACGCTCGCCGTGGTGGCCGAGGAGGAGGCCGACCTCGAGCCGATCATCGACTTGGCGCAGACCGGCAACTCGGCAGACCGGCAGGCGGCACTCGTCGGCCTGCTGCGGCGCGGCGACCTCCAGGCGATCCTCGTCGCGGTCGAGCGGTTGACGCGCAGCCTCGCCGCGCACAACCCGGCCGAGCGCATCCTGGCCGCCGAGGTGATCGCGGAGTCCGAGTTGTCGGGGCTCTACCGCAGCCTCCGCCCGCTCCTGACCGACCGCCAAGTCCCCGTGCGGCGCGCTGCGCTCGCCGCCGCCGCGCGCATCCGCGCGCGCCAGCTCTGGCCGCAGGTGGCCCAGGCGCTCGACGACCCGGCGACGCGGCGGCCGGCGATGCGCGCCCTGGTCGCCGGCGGCGCCGCTGCGATCGAATCGCTCAGCGCCGCGCTGCAACGGCGCAATGCCAAGCCTGCCGCGCGCATCGCCGCCTGCCAGGCGCTCGGCCGCATCGCCGACCCGCGCGCGACCGCCCAGTTGCTGCCGCTGCTCGAGCACGCCGACGAGGCCGTGCGCGCCTACGCTATCGAGGCCCTGCAGCGCCAGCCGCGCGGGCCCGGCACGGTCAGCCGCGCTTCCGCGGAGCGCCTGCTCGACCGCGAGATCGCGAGCGCGGCCGAGATCGTCGCCCTGCTCATCGGCGTCAAGCGCGTGCCATCGACGCGACTCCTGGCCGACGCGCTCGAGGACGCGCTCGGCCGCAGCCGCAGCCGCGCCTTCCGCCTGCTCGCCTTCCTGCACGACCGCGAGGTCGTGCACAACGCGGCGGCGGCTCTCGGCATCCCCTGGCGCTACGCCGGCAGCCCGCCGCCGGTGACGCACGACCCGCGCCGCCGCGCCTCGGCCGTCGAGGCGATCGAGATGCTGGCCGGGCCGGCGCGCCGGCAGGCGCTGCTGGCGCTGATCGAGGACATGCCCGATGCCGCGCGCCTGCGCCGGCTCGCCGGCGGCGAGCGCAACTACGCGATCGAGGACGCCTTCGCGCGCCACATCGCCGGCGAGGCCGGCTGGCTGACGCCGTGGATCCGTGCCTGCGCGCTCTTCGTGCTGCCGGCCGATCTTGCCGGCCGCCTCGCGACCCGCGTCGAGGCGGCGGCGCAGAGCGACGACCCGCTCGTCAAGGACACGGCCCGGCGCGTGCTCCAGCGCCTCGGCCGCCTCCAGATCGAGGAGAACCACATGCTGTCGACTCTCGAGCGCATCCTGCTGCTCAAGGCCTCCAACTTCTTCGCCGGCCTCGGCGAGGGGACGCTGAGCGAGATCGGCGCCATGCTCGTCGAGCAGGAGGTCGCGCGCGACGCCGTGATCGTCGAGAAGGGCGCGCATGACAGCGCCATGTACCTGATCGCCGCGGGGCGCGTCGGCGTGTACGACGGCCCGTTGAAGCTGGCCGAGCTGGAGCGCGGCCAGGTGTTCGGCGAGATGGCGCTGCTCGATCCTGGCGAACGCTCGGCCACCGTCCGCGCCGAGGAGGATTCTCGCCTGCTGCGCCTCGACGGGCTGCTCTTCCAGGACCTCCTGGAGGACAACGGCGACATGGCGCAGTCGATCATCCGCGAGCTGGTGCGCCGCTTGCGCTCGCGCCGCGTCGAGCTGCGCGCGGCGCATTGAGGGGACCGCGAGCAGGACGCGTGCGGGCGAGCGGGCGCCGCTGGCCGAGGGCACCATCGCGCTCGGCTCCGGCGGCCGCGCGCCGCGCCCGACGTCGGCAAGCAGGCGCTGATCCCGGACGGCGCCGCGCGCAGCCTCGCGAGTGCCGGCCGCGGCGCGGTGATGACAAGAGCAAGCGGCGCGGCAACGAGGCATTGGCGATCCGCGCCCGTCTTCGCTAGCATGATCGCGCTGGTCCGTCCGGAGGTGCCGCATGCTGAAGAAGCTTCCCTCCCGCGCGCGCGACGTGGCGACGCGCTATCCGAAAGTGTTCCGGGCATTCGAGCACCTCGGCGCGGTCGCGTCGGAAGCCGGGCCGATCTCCGGCAAGGAACGGCGCCTGGTGAAGCTGGCTCTCGCCATCGGGCGCGGCGCGGAAGGAGCAGTCCATTCCCACGTCCGGCAAGCCGTCGCCGAGGGCGTCTCGGCGGCGAAGATCCGGCACGTGGCGATGCTGGGCATCACCACTCTGGGATTTCCCGCCGCGGTCTCCGCCATGACCTGGATCGAGGACGTGCTCGGCTCCAAGGAGGTCGCGCGCGGCCGCGCCGCCCAGGCGGCGAAGCGCCCGGCCGGGAAGCGGGCCAAGGCCAAGCAGAGCTGAGCGACGCGTCGCTGCCCCCCTCTGCCGGCAGGGTGCGACATCGCGGCAGCCGATCGCGGCGTCGCGAGCGCGCCGATGGTCGGCCCAGGCTCGCGCAGGGCACGGCGGCTCCGCCGGTTCGCCGGCGGCTCTCCGAGGGAGCATGACGCCGGACGCCCGCGCCTGCAGGTGCCGGGAATCGGTCCAGCCGAGGAGGCCGGCGGTCCTCGCCCGTACGCAACCGCACAGAACGGTAGCGCTCCGGCTGCTATGCTGCCGGCGGCGGCGCGTCGCGCGGCCCAGGGACGCGCCATGGACGGAGCGGCATGGACATTGGAGGAATGCGCGGCGTGCGGCTGCGGGCGCTGGCGACGGCGGTGCCGCGCTTCCGCGTCGAGCAGGCCGAGGCCGAGGACTTCGCCGCGCGCCACTTCGTCGGAGCGCCGGAGATGGGGCGGCTGCGCAGCGTGTTCGCGCGCGCCGGCGTCGCGACCCGCTACATGGCCGTGCCGCCGCACGAGGTCGCGGCGCCGGGCGGCCATGCGCGGCAGAGCGCGCGCTTCGTCGCCGCGGCCACCGACCTGCTGGAGACCGCAGCCGTCGCCTGCCTCGGCCGCGCGGGACTCGCGGCGAGCGACGTCGACGCCATCGTCGCCGTCTCGACGACCGGGATCGCCACCCCGAGCCTCGACGCGCACCTGATGGACCGGATGCCGTTCCGCGCCGACGTCCTGCGCACGCCGGTGTTCGGTCTCGGCTGCGCCGGCGGCGTCTCGGGGCTCGCGCGGGCGGCCGACATGGCGCGGGCGTTGCCAGGGCGCCGCGTCCTGTTGCTCGTCGTCGAGTTGTGCTCGCTCACTTTCCGCCCGGCCGATCGATCACCTGGCAACATCGTCGCCACGGCGCTGTTCGGCGACGGCGCCGCGGCCGTGCTGGTCGAGGCCGATGCCGACGCGGGGGCGCCGGAGCCCGTGCCGCATGGCTGGCGGATCGGCCCCGGCGGCGAGCACCGCTGGGCGCGCTCGCTCGACGTGATGGGCTGGCGCGTCGAGGACGACGGCCTCGGCGTCGTGTTCTCGCCCGCCATCCCGGCCCTCGTGCGCGAGAAGCTCGGCGAGGCCGCCGATCTGTTCCTCGCCCGGCAAGGCCTGACGCGCGACGCTCTGGCCGGGCTGCTCTGCCATCCCGGCGGTGCAAAGGTGCTGGACGCGCTAGCAGCCGTTTTCCCAGGCGCCAGCTCGCAACCGGCCGGGCTGGCGCTTGCCGGCGACGTGCTGCGCACCTGCGGCAACATGTCGGCAGCCACGGTGCTGTTCGTGCTCGAGCGTGCCGCGACGGTCGCGGCGCCCGGCCCTCATCTCATGCTGGCGCTCGGCCCCGGCTTCACCGCGAGCTTCTTGCTGCTCGCCCCGACGGCCGGCGGCAGGTCATCGGGCGCGGGGCTTGAGGTATCGGGCATGAGGAGCAGGACATGAGCGGCGGCCTCGACAGCCTGCTCGAGACGCTCGGCTGGGCGCAATGGATCGTGCTGCTCGTGGCGCTGCAGCGGCTCGCCGAGCTCGCGCTCGCCCGCCGCAACGCGCGCGCCCTCCTCGCCGCCGGCGCGCAGGAGCACGGACACGGCCACTATCCCGCCATCGTCGCCCTGCATGCCGCCTGGCTCGCGGCGCTGTTCCTCGCCGTGCCGCCGGGGCAGGCGCCGGACTGGCCCTGGCTCGCCGCCTTCGTCCTGCTGCAGGCCGGGCGCGCCTGGGCGATCGCGGCGCTCGGCCGGCGCTGGACGACGCGCGTCATCGTGCTGCCGGGGGCGCCCCTCGTGCGGGTCGGCCCCTACCGCTTCATGCGGCATCCCAACTATGCCGTGGTCGCGCTCGAGATCGTCATCCTGCCGCTCGCCTTCGGTGCCTTCGGCCTCGCTGCGGCGTTCGGCGTCGCCAACGCGGCCCTGCTCGCCTGGCGCATCCGGATCGAGGATGCCGCGCTGCGCGAAGCGCTCCGGGGTTCCATCGGCGCGGCACCGCCGGCTTGACGGCAGCCAGCGACGGCTCCCGGCCGACCGTCAGCGCGCGTCCGCGACAGGGCGCGGCGGGCCTTCCGCGGCAAGCATTGCCTCCGCCGCCGCGGCAGCGCCGTTCGCGGCGCCGGCCGGCACGACGACAGCCACCTTGCGGTGCGCGAACTCGATGCCCGCCGCCTCGAAGGCCTGCTTGATGCGCCGGAACGCCTCGCGCCGCAGCACGAACTGCGCGCGCGGCCGGCACATGAACTTGACGCGCAGGATGAGCGCCGACTCCTCCATCTGGTGCACGCCCTGCGACTTCAGGGGCTCGATGAAGCGCGGGCCGTGCTCCGGGTCGGCCAGCATCTCCTGCCCGACCTTCTTGACCAGCTTGCGCACCTTCTCCAGGTCGGCGTCGTATTGCAGGCGGAAGTTCATCTTCTCGATCACCCAGTCGCGGTCGTAGTTGGTGATCGAGCGCAGCTCGCCGAACGGCACGGTGTGGATGGCGCCGCGGTGGTGCCTGAGCCGCATCGAGCGCAGCGAGATGCGCTCGACCTCGCCCCTGAGCGCGCCCATCTCGACGTACTCGCCGACGCGGAACGCGTCGTCGACCAGGAAGAACACGCCGGACACGATGTCGCGCACCAGCGCCTGCGCGCCGAAGCCGACGGCGATGCCGACGATGCCGGCGCCGGCGAGCAGCGGCCCGATGTCGACGCCGATCGCGGAGAGCGCGATCAGCGCGACCATGACCACGAGCACGACGAGGATGGTGTTGCGCAGCAGCGGCAGCAGCGTCTCGGCGCGCGTCAGCGCCTGCTTCTCCTCCTCGTCGCCGGCCATGACCGGCCGCTCCTTCAGCCGCGGGTCGATCAGCGCCTTGGTCAGGCTCCAGGCGGCATAGCCGAGGAGGAGCGTCACGGCGGTGCTGAAGAAGCCGCGCCCGGCCGGGTTGTCGATGACGTCGAGTCCCCAGAGGCTGGCGACGGCGACCAGCACCGCGGTGAGCATGGCGGCGCGCAGGGTGCGCCGGATCGCCGGCACGAAGGAGCGCCGGCGCGCGACCGCCTCCTCGGCCAGCTCCGCGTCGGCTCCGGGCGGCGCTGCCGGCACGAAGCGCGCGGCGAGCCATGGCGGGACCAGCCAGTCGAGCAGCGGCACCAGGCCCGCGGCGACGAAAACGATCCAGTAGGCGTCGAGGGCCGTGTGGTCCTTGACCAGCAGGTTCATCGCCCAGACGAACCAGAACGCCACCGCGAACACGCTGCCGGCGAGCGGCGCCGTCGCTCCGGCGCCGCCGGCGAGCGCGGCGCGCGCATGCCACAGGGCAGCGCACGCCGAAAGCGCGAGGACGAAGCCGTACGCCGCGCGCAGCGTGAAGTTGACGTCCTCGCTCATGCCGAGGTCGAGCGCCAAGTCGAGGGTCATCCAGCCTGCGCCGACAAGCAAGGCGAAGGCGCAGACCCAGCCGTGCAGGAAGCGCGCGGTGCGGTCGGAGATCGGAAGGAGGCGCAGGCTCGGCGTCTGCGGCGCCAGCAGGAAGCGCGACCCGAGCGCCGCCAGAAGGAGGATCGCGGCGGCGGAGAGGACCGCGAGGCTCGCGCGCTCGGCGACGACGGTGCTCGGCCGCGTGATCGTCGCGAGGACGCCGGCCGCCGCGAGGAAGGCGACGACCGCGAGCGCGTCGACGAGCATGACCATGATCGCGGCGCCGAGCACGTTAGGCTCTCCGTCGGCCGCAGCGCCCGCCGCCGCGCCGGCCAAGCGCTTGCGCAACCGCTCGCACGCCCATGCGACGAACTCCCCCACGGCATAGGCGCCGGAGAGCATGATCAGCAGCTTCATCGCGAGGCTGAGGAGCTGGCCATCGACGCCGGCGACAAGATTGTCGCGCAGGGCGACGGCTTCCCCCGGCAGGGCGGCAACGGCGCGCAGCACGAGCGCCAGGTTCTGGCGGAGCGTCGCCAGATAGACATCGGTGATCGGCTGGGCAGCGCCGCGCTCGCGCGCCTTGGCCGCGGCGCCGCGCTGCAACTGGGCCAGCAGCAGCTCGCGCACCTGGTGGTCGCTGAGCCTTGCCAGCAAGGCCGACGCCTGCTCGGGCGTCAGCGTCTCCGGCAGGGTCGCCGGCGCCGCGCTGCCGCCACGGCCAGCGAGGTCGAGCGGGAGCTGGGCGCCGGCCGGTGCTGCGGCCAGGAGGCCGAGCACAAGGCCCAGCGTCAGCAAGGCGGCGAGCACCAGGGAGCGGGCAGCAGCGGCGGGCGCCATGGGCCAATCCCTCGCATCGGCCGGCCGGCGGCGCATGCGCGACGTCGACGGCGGGACCGGGAGGCGCACTCTGGCCAACATCGCGCGCGCCGGCAATGGCCGTCGGGCCGGATCACCGTCACGTGACGCGGCGGGGCCAGGCTTGCGCTGACGGCGGTGCTGCAAGGGCGCATTGGCGCGGCAAGTCGCAGCGGCTACAAGACATTCCAGCTACGTCCTGGACTGGATCCGCTATGCCCTTGCTCGATCGCGCCGAATTCGCGACGCCGGAGGAGCTTCTCGGCGTCCAGCGGTCCAACTGGGAGCGCCAGCAGGCGCAGGTCCTGGCATCGCCGTTCCTGCGCCGTGCCTGGGGACGGGCGACGCCGCCGTCGCGTTTCGACGACCTGACGGCAGCCCTGCCGGCGCTGCCGCTCATCGACAAGCAGATGCTGCGCGAATCCCAGGCAGCGCACCCGCCGTTCGGCGACTACCTTGCCGCGCCGCCGGAGCGCGTCGTCCGCCTGCACCGGACGTCGGGCACGACCGGCACGGCCATGAACATCGCGCTGTCGGCGCAGGACGCGCATGAGACGGCCGTCGTCGGCGGGCGCTGCCAGGCGGCGTCGGGGCTCGGCCCCGGGCATCGCGTCGTGCACTGCCTGAACTACCAGCTCTGGATGGGCGGCTACACCGACCACGCGACGTTGGAGGCGACCGGCGCCACGGTGATCCCGTTCGGGGTCGGCAGTTCGGGCCTGCTGCTGCGCACCATCCGCGAGCTCGCGGTGACGGCGATCTCCTGCACGCCCTCCTATCCCGCGGTGCTGGAGCAGGCGATCGCGCGCGAGATGCCGGGCACGGCGCCGCGCGACCTCGGCCTCAAGCTCGGGCTCTTCGGCGGC
>JAEULF010000320.1 GCA_016793965.1 Alphaproteobacteria bacterium
CCACCCGACGATGGCCAGGCACGCGTCCTTGACCTCCGCCGCCGGCTTCCCGTCGGCGCGGGCCGCGTCCTGCGCTGCGAGCAGTCGCGCGCCTGCTTCCGCCAGGACCGCGCCGGTGCTGCCCCGCCCGCCCGACATCTCCGCCTGCTTGCGCAGGACGTCGGCGACGATCGGCTCGAAATAGCTGAGGAGGTTGGCCACGCTGCGCTCCGCCCTGTTCTGCCGACCGCAGCACCCGCACGATAGGTTCTGCAAGCCGGCCCTGGCGCGTTCCCGGCGCGACGTCCGTCGCGCTGGCCGTGCGCTCGGCACAGGTTGCTCAGGATATCGCCGCGCCCTGGCACCAGCAATGAGGCGCCCGGCGCTAGCGCCCCTTTGCCGTCAGCGCCCGCGCCCCTGTCCGTCGCCGACAAGGTCGCGCACGACCCTGAAGCCGATGATCGACATCGCGGCGACCCCCGTGCCGGGGCCGCCGTACAGACGCCGCGCCGCGCGGACCTGCCCCTCGCGCGACACCCAGCTGCCGCCGCGGATGGTGCGCAATTCGCAATTGCCGTCGAGCCGTGGCGCAGCCGTCGCCGGCGCGCCCGCGTAGTCCTTGTGCCAGCAGTCCTGCGTCCATTCGTGCACGTTGCCGAGCATGTCGTGCAGGCCGAAGGGATTGGCGGGAAAGCGCCCGACCGGCGCCGTGCGCGCGAAGCCGTCGTCGCAGCCGAAGGCCTGCGCCTTGCCGGCGCCTGCCGCGAGCCCGGCCGCGTCGAGCACGTTCTCGTGCTTGCAGATGTCGGATGCAGGTCCTGGCCAGTAGTGGCGGCCGGCCGATCCGGCGCGGGCCGCGTACTCCCACTCGGCCTCGCTCGGCAAGCGGTACGGCCGCCCCGTCCGCGCGGCGAGCCATGCGGCGTAGGCGGCTGCGTCCTCCCAGGACACGCAGACGACGGGCTCGTCGTCCGCCTGCTTGAAGCGCGGGTCCTGCCAGTCCGCTCCCGACCGCACCGACCAGCCCTGCTCGTCCTGCACCATGCAGCTCGCGATCGGCTTGCGGCCGCTGTCCTTGACGAAGGCGGCGAAGGCGGCGCGCGTGACCTCGCGCGCCGCGAAAGCGAGCGGGCGATCGACGGTGACCTGGCGGCGCGGCTGCTCCTGGCCGTTGGGGTTCGGTTCGTCGTCAGCGGCGCCCATGCTGAACGCTCCCGCCGGGATGACGACGAGATCCGGGCATTCCGGGCAGTCGCGCAGCCGGTCGCCCGGCTTCGCCGTGTCCGGTGGGCTCGCTGGCGCCTGCTGCAGCGCCAGCGCTTGCGGCGCCGCGACGGGCGGTGCCGTTGGCGGCGCTGGCGGAGGGGCGGCCTCGGCAGGCGCCGGCGGCGTCGGGGTCGAGGTCGGGGTCGATGGCGGGGCTGCGGGAACGGGGATTGCGGGAGCAGGGTTTGCCGGCTGGGGCGCCGCCGGGCGCGCTGCGCTCGGCGCGCTGGCATAGCGTCCCGCCAGGGTGCCGGCGATCGCGACGCCGGCTGGCCCGCGCGCCAACCGTCGCATCTCGGCTTCGGTCTGCTTCAGGAGCTCGCTCGCGTCACCTTTGGCCTTTTCCAGCGCGCTGACGAACGCGGCGCCGAGGATGCTCGGCCCTGTGCCGGTCGGCGCGGCTCGCTGGCCGGGCGAGGCGACCGCGACGGCGACCCTGCGGCCGGCAGCCTGGGCGACGGGCGGCGCCGCCCAGGCCCCGAGCGCCGTCAACGCAGGGTGCGCGGCGCCGATGTCCACCAGGACCAGGGCGCGCGTCCCGGCGACCTCGATGCGGCCGATCAGCGTGTCGATGCTGAGCGTCGCGCTGCCGGCGTCCAGCGGGTCCGACGGGAACTCGCCGACCGGCAGCAGGCGATTGTCCCCGTCGCTGCCGAAGCCGAGCCCGGTCACGTAGGCGACCCCGAAGGGCGCATTGCGCCAGTGCTGCGGCAGGTCGCGCAGCATCTGGCGCACGTCCTCGATCAGCGGCTCGCGCAAGCGCCTGACCGCGAAGCCCGCCTCCTCGAGCGCGCGGGCCACGGTGTCCGCCGTGGCAGCAGCGTGCGGCGCCGCCGGCTCGTAGCGGGAGACGGAGACCACAAGGGCCTCGGGCCGCCGCGCGACCTGGGCGGCCGCGCGGTCTGGGAGCGCCGCGCAGCTGCCGATGATCGCCAGGGCCAATCCCAGCGCCAGCGCGCCGGGCAGGGCACGGCGGCGATGAGGGAGTGCGGCGCTCGGCAGATCAGGTCCCATGCCCGGCATCGGTCTCGAAGCGCGCCCGTGGACGGGCTGGCGACGGCATCTTATGCCGCAGGCGGCGGATGGCGCGAGCCCAGTTGTGGACGCGCTGCCGGTCGAGCGATGCTCGCCTGGTCGGCAGGCGGCGTCGTCGCCGCTTGCGCTGTCGGGGGAGAGCCCGCCATGTCAAGCACGAGCGGCCAGCCGGGTGGCCAGCAGGGTGCGGCGCCCCAGACCGGGTCGCAGACCGGGTCGCAGACCGGGTCGCAGACCGGGCCGAGCGATTGGCCTGCGGGGTGGCGCGAGCGACTGGGCGGCGACATGGCGGCAGCGGTGCACGCAGTCGGCGGCCTGCCGGCTCAGCAGGCGCTGCTGCTCTTCCTCGGCGACAGCGCGGCGTCGCCGCCGGTCGTCCTGGACGCGCTTGAGCGCGCGCTCGTCCGACCAGGCCGCGTCCGGCGCGGCCAGGTCGAAGGCATCTGCACCCTGACGCTGTTGCAGGGCGTCGCATGCGCCGGGCTGCTGCCGAAGGCGGTCGACCGGTCGGATGATGTCGAAGCGGCATCGGTGTGGCGCGGCGTGCTGCGGGCCCTGGTGCAGGCGCGGCAGGGGGCCGGCTTGCAAGGTGTGGTCGCCTGCGTCGATGCCAACCAGCTGCGCCGCGCGGATGACGCGAAGGCGCTCGGCGCGCGGATCGGCGACATGCTCGGACGCGTTGTCCCGGTCTTCGGCGCCCTGCCGCCGGTTCATGTCCTGGTCGCCGGCGTGCAAGCGCTGCCGGGCATCGCGAGCATCGCCGCCGAGATGCCCCCGGCGATGCTCGACGCACCGGTGGGTACGCGAGCGGGCGCGGCCGTCGGCGCACCTGAGGGCGCCGATTCGGCGATCCACGGCGGAGCGCACAGCGCGGCGGCAGTGCTCGGAACTCTCGCGGAGTCCCTGCGGCCTTATCGTGTCGCCGCGATGCTCAAGGCGGCCGCGCAAGCCGACAAGGCCGGACACGATCCCGACCCAGCCGCATTCATGGCTCCATCGCTGCTCTTGCAGCTGCAGACGCCGGCGTCTGCCTGGTCGATGGGCCTGCTTGAGACTCTGGGCAAGACGGTCAGCCCGGTCAGCCTTGCCGGCGCATGGTTGTGCGCGACGGGGGCGCGGCCTTGGTTCTTGCGCGACCTGCTCGCCCGGCTCTCGGGTGAAGGCACGCGTTGATGCTGCGGTGGGCGATTGAATGATTTTGCGAAGCAATGTCGAAATATGCTTTCGGGGACAGGCCGAACGGGCGTGGCAAGCTTCCCACGCTTGGCGTAGAAATGCCGAACGCCACGCTCAGGTAGTCTCGGCGTGCGGCTAGCGCTTGCTCAATGACCGGCAATTTGGCTTCATCCTGCTCGGATTCGGTATCCTGGCCGAATCACCCTCGACGATGACATAGGACGGTCGTCATGCAGATCCGGTGGACGTACAGAACTTTGATCGCTGCGATCGCGGGCATCGCGGGGATCACCCTTGCGAGCCCGGCCGTCGCGCAGTCCTTTGCGCAAGGCCCTGAGGTCTGCAACGAGTGCCACAAGGCTGAGTTCGAGGTGTGGCAGGGCTCCAAGCACTTCAAGTCCTTCCGCGAGATCGCGGCGAAGCCGCTGGCCAAGGAGCTCGTGGCCATCGTCGGGGCGACGGACATGCGCCGCGCGCCGGTTTGCATGACCTGTCACTTCTCCGAGGCCCGGAAAGCCGCGGCCGATCGCCCGCGCCTCGTCGGCGGCCCGAGCTGCGAGAGCTGCCACGGCGCGTCCTCCGATTGGCTGAGCGTGCACAACAACTACGGCGGCCCGACGGTCAAGAAGGAGCAAGAGGCGCCGGCCGCCAAGCAGGCGCGCATCCAGAAGGCAGCCCAAGCCGGCATGATCTGGTCGTTCGATCACTACGAGATCGCCGAGAACTGCAACAGCTGCCATGGCCTTGCGTCGGCCAAGCTCGATGCGGCTGTGATGGGCAAGCTGGTCGATGCCGGCCACCCGGTCGATGACTTCGAGCTCGTGCGCTACTCGCAGGGCACGGTGCGCCATCGTTTCTACCCGCCGAACGTGACGCAGAACGCGCAGATGACCCCGGCCGAGCTGTCGCGTCTGTTCCTGACGGGCCAGGCCGCGGCGCTGGTCGCCGTCGCCCAGTCCGCGCCGAAGATCCAGAGCGCCAAGTTCCAGGCCGTGGCGAAGCCGCGCGGCGACAAGGCGCGTGCGGCGCTCGACGCGGTGAAGGGCCAGGTGCCGGAGGCCGGCGCCCTGCTCGGCCAGCCGACGGAGGCCAACGCCAAGGCCTTCGTGAAGGCGATCCAGGGCAAGGACCTGAGCGCCGCCGTCTCAAGCATGCTTCCCGCGCCGAACACGTACAAGTAACGGCGCAACGTGGCAGTCCCTCCGCGCGACCGCACGGCAGCCGCCCGCCCTGGCCTCGTCCAGAGGCGAGCGGCTGCCGCCATCGGCAGCCTGCTCGCGACGATCGAGGGCACCGAGTCGGACGAGGCGGCGGAGACGGCCGTCCTCGACCGGCCGCAGCGGTGGGACACCCCGTTCGATCCGGAGATGAGCTACTCGGACGTGATCTGGCTGCTGCAGCGGCCGGAGCTCCGGGACATCGACGCGGACAAGTTCCCCTCGCGCATCCCCTTGACCGGCATCCTGCGCAACGACGCGCGCATCGTCCGCTGCGAGGCAGGCGATATCGTCGTCCGCGAGGGCGACTACGGCAACTCTGCGTTCCTGGTGCTCGAGGGCAAGCTCCGCGTCGTCGTCGCGCCGAGCCTGCCGCGCAACGTGCTCGGCCGCCAGCGCGTGCAGAAGCGCGGCTTCTTCGAGGCGCTGACGCAGCTATGGTCCAACAAGCTGGTGCCCGAGGTCCGCGACGTCTCGCACTACAGCGGCGAGGCGCATCGAACGGACGATTCCGGCCGGACGCGCGTGTTCCTGCAGGACTTCCATACGGTGCTCGACAAGCACCGCACGGCGGAGCTGAACGAGGGCGCCCTGTTCGGCGAGCTGGCCGCTCTGGGCCGCACGCCGCGCACGGCCACGGTCTTCGCCGAGTCGGCGGCGACGCTGCTCGAGATCCGCTGGCAGGGGCTGCGCGAGCTGCGCACCTACGATGTCAACTGGCGCAAGCGGATCGACGAGAACTACCGCAAGAACGCGCTGCAGTCGCACCTGAAGGCAGTGGACCTTTTCTCGGGGCTGAGCGAGGAGGCGATCGCGAAGATCGGCGAGACCACGATCTTCGAGACCTTCGGCGGCTTCGACTGGAGCGTCTCGTACAAGAAGGGCGCCAAGGCGCGCGGCGAGGGCAAGGCCGACGCCTTCGCCGACGAGCCGCTGATCGTGCGCGAGGGCGACTACACGGACGGGCTGCTCCTGGTGCGCGCGGGATTCGCGCGCGTCTCCGTCACCTTCGGCAACAGCGAGCGGACCCTGACCTACCTGGGCGCCGGCGACGTCTTCGGGCTGCACGAGCTCTACGAGTCCTGGCGGCGCAAGGAGCAAGTGCCCGCCGAGACGACGATCCGCGCGCTCGGCTACGTGGACGTGCTGCGCGTGCCGACGCGCGTGCTCGAGGAGCAGGTCTTCCCTCACATCTCGGTCAAGCCGCAGCGCTTCGCGGCGCTGGCCGAGCGCCCGGTCGCCGAGGACGGGCTGCTCGAGTGGTCGGTGCGCGAGCGCTTCATCAACGGCACCAAGGCGATGCTCATCGACCTCGAGCGCTGCGTGCGGTGCGACGATTGCGTGCGCGCCTGCGC
>JAEULF010000343.1 GCA_016793965.1 Alphaproteobacteria bacterium
GCCGGCGCCGAGATAGCCGGTCAGCACGGTCACGGGCACCTGGCCCGGGGATGCGCTCGCCATGGATGTGGTCCTTGCCTAGGTGGGCGCCGGGGCCGAACCGCGCCGGTCGCCGCTCTCGGGCAGGAATGTGCGTCACGCCGCCGCGCGGGACAAGGGCGGCCGCATGCAGGGCGCCTCGTCGCCGCGGGACGCCGTGCGGTCAGCGCCGCTCGACCCGGGAGGTGAGCAGATAGCCGGCGTTGCGGATGGTCTTGATCAGCCCGTCAAGGCCGACGGCCTCCTGGATCTTCCTGCGCACGCGGCCGACCAGCACGTCGATGCTGCGGTCGAAAGCCGCGGTATGCGGACCCTGGGCCAGGTCCATGAGCTGCTCGCGCGTGAGGACGCGGCCGGCGCGCTCCACGAGCGCCAGCAGCAGGTTGAACTCGGCCGTGGTCAGCGCGACCTCGCGGCCGCCGCCGTCCGACAGGGCGCGGCGCTGGACGTCCATGACGAGGCCGTCAAAGGCGAAGACCGGGGCCGGCGCGACGGCGGCGGCCGGCGCGACCCCAGGCAGCGGTCCGGACCGCTGGCTCCCGTCCAGGCGGCGCAGCAGGGCGCGCATGCGGGCCAAGAGCTCGCGCGGCTCGAAGGGCTTGGGCAGGAAGTCGTCCGCCCCGAGCTCCAGCCCGACGATCCGCTCGGTCGTCTCGCCCCGGGCGCTCAGGATCAGGATGCCGAGGGAGCTGTGCTCCTTCAGCCGGCGCGTCAAGGCGAGGCCGTCGCCGTCCGGCAGAGTCAGGTCGATGATCGCGGCAAGGAACGGACCGGCCGCCAAGGCCCGCTCGGCCGCTTCAATGCTGCCGGCGGTCACGCAGGGCATGCTGGCCTGGGCGAGCACACGCGCAACCCCTTCGGCAATGGCTTGGTCGTCCTCTACGATCAGGATGCGTCTGGCCGGATCGGGTTGCATGATCGATCAGGCTCTTCCTTACGATTCTCATCCCTCGGCTGAAAGATATATACTTGAAATTGAGTTATCAAGCCTGGCACTTCACGCGATACTCGAAGAGAAATTTTGAAACTCGCAATTACACAACCATGTAGTTGATCTCGCGGCGATCCAACACCCATTTCGGCTATCGGCTCGCCCGCCCCTTCGCTCGGACACCTTTCGACACATTTGAAAACCCGGCCAGCGGACGCAGAAGAGTAGCCCTATGGCATCCACCGGGACGGCGGGGGCAAGGCGAGGCAGCTCCTCGGCGCGGAAAGCGGCAAGCGACGGACAACAGCCATGAGCGGGGTCGACAAGCCAGCAGACGGGCGACCGGAGCTGCGCGCGGCGCGCGCGGGAGCGCTCATCGTCGCCCTCGTGGCCGCCGGCCTCGTCGGCGTCCTGATCGACGCGCGGCAGCGCAGCCTCGCAAACTACCAGAACCGCCTCGACCGGGTCGCCGCCGTCGCGGCGGCGCGCATCGGGGTCGCCCTGACCAATGCCTCGATCCTGCTCGACCGCGCCGCCGAGAACAACGCGCAGGACGGCCATGCGGACGCGCACATGCACGCGCTGCTGCAGAACCTCGTGGCAGGGCGCGATCTCGTCCGCGCCATCGACGTGTTCCACGCAGACGGGACCCTCGATCACACGTCGCGCATCCTCCGGGCGCCGCCCGCCAGCGTCGCCGAACGCCCCTTCTTCCAGGCCTTCAGCCGGGGATCCGCAACCGGCGTCTTCATATCGGAGCGCCAGGTCGACCCGCATGACGGTTGGGCCAGCTTCGTGATCGCGCGCGCGCTGCCCTTCAAGGAGGCCGGGTTCGCCGGCGTCGTGGCGGCGACGATGTCGGCCGACGACGTCGTGCGCGCCTTCGGCTCCGTCGCGCCGCGCGGCGCGCAGCTCGTGCTGTCCCGCGCGACGGGCGAGGTCCTCGCCGTGCGCGACGACGACGCCTGGGCGAGCAGCCGGGACGCCGCGGACCGGCTCCATGCAACCGCCCCGGTCGAGAGGTACGGGCTGCGCGTCGCCGCGGACATCGCCGTGCCGACGGCGCTGGAGGCTTGGCGCCGCTACGCGCTCAATATCGCCACCGGCGGCGCGATCATCCTCATCGCCGTCGCCGCCCTCCTTTCCCTGATGGCGCGGCAGGCGCGCCGCATGCGCCGCGCCGGCGAGCAGGCGAGGCTGCAGGCCGATCTCCTGCGCGACGCCATCGAGAGCATCAGCGGCGCCGTCACCTTGTTCGACGCCGAGGAGCGGCTCGTGCTCTGGAACGCCGCTTTCAGCGACCATTTCGCGCGGCACGGCGCGACGGTCCGCGCCGGCATGACCTACGGCGAGCTGCTGCAGCTCGCGCTCGACGCGAACGCGGCCCCCGAGGGCGCCGCCGGCAGCGAATGGATCGCGGAGAGCCTGGCCCGATTCCGCAACCCGCCGGGCATGGTCGAGCAGCGCGATCCGGACGGGCGCTGGCACCTGACCACCGAACGCCGCACCAGCGACGGCGGCGTCATCGCCATCCGCGCGGACATCACGGCGCTGCGCGCGCAGCAGGAAGCCACGCGGGCGCTCGCCGACCGCCTGCAGCTCGCCACGAAGTCCGCGGGCATCGGCGTCTGGGACGTGGAGATCGCGACCGGTCACGTCATCTGGAACGCGGAGATGTTCCGGATCTTCGGGGTCGAGCCGGGCTCCGACGACCTCGTCAGGGCCTTCCTTGCTGCGCTGCATCCCGATGACCTGGAAACCTATATCGAGGACCGCAACGCCGCGCTGCACGGCGACCGGGAGCTCCTGGGCGAGTACCGCCTGCTCCGCCGGAACGGCGCCGTCGCCGCCGTCCGCCTCAGCGGCACCGTCCACCGAGACGGGGGCGGACGCCCGTTGCGCGTCGTCGGCACGGCACTGGACATCACCGAGCGGCGCATCCTCGAGGAGCAGCGGCGCCTTGCCCTCGACGCGTTCGACGGGGTGGTCTTCATGACGGACTCCGCGCAGCGGATCGTGATCACCAACGAGCGCCTGCGCGTCCTCGTGCCCGACGCCGACCGCAGCACGTGGCTGGGCGCCCCCGTGTCCGATCTCTTCGCCTGCGTCGCGCGCGCCGGGCTGGTGACCGACGCCGTCGGCCGCGAGGAGGCATGGGTCGCCGAGCGTCTGGATCGGCACGCCAATCCGCGCGGCAGATTCGAGGTCGAGCGACCGGACGGCATCTGGCTCCTCATGAGCGACACGAAGCTGCGCTCCGGCGGCACGATCACGGTCGGCACCGACATCACGGCGCTGAAGCGCTCGGAGCAGGCCCTGCGCGACAGCGAGGCGCGCTTCCGCTCCTTCGCCGAGTCCGCGTCGGATTGGTACTGGGAGCAGGACGAGAACCTGCGCTTCACGTATCTTTCGCCCGGGCAGGGCGGCTCGTTCCGCACGCCGCAGGCCAGCCTGGGCAAGACCCGGCGCGAGATCGGGCCGCTCGACGTCGAAGCCGCGGCCTGGGAAGCGCATGAAGCCGACCTCGCGGCGCGACGCCCGTTCCGGGATTTCCGCTACGCGCGCCTCGACGCCTCGGGACGCAAGCGCCTGGTCAGCGTCAGCGGCCAGCCCTGGTTCGACGCGACCGGCCGCTTCCGGGGCTATCGCGGCGTCGGCCGCGACATCACCGAGGCGGTCGAGCGCGAGCGCGCGATCGGCGAGACCCAGCGCCGCTTCCTGGACGCCCTGGAGGCGATCGACGTCGCCATCGCGCTTTGGGATGCCGACGACAGGCTCGTCGTCTGCAACTCGAGCTACTTGCGCCTGGCCGGGCCGTCGGCCGACTACCTGCGCCGCGGCGTGTCGTTCGAGGAGTACGTGCGCCGGTACGTCGCATCGGGCGCCGCCGACGTCGATGGCGCCACAGAAGAGCAGTTCGTCTCTTGGCGCATGGACCGTCACCGCGATCCCCAGGCCTCTTTCCAGATCAAGTATGCGGGGTCCTGGCTCATGCTCGTGGAGCGACGCACGCCGGACGGCGGCACCGTGACGACCGCGGCCGACATCGGCGAGATCAAGAGCCGCGAGGCGGCGCTGGAAGCGACCAGCGCCGCGCTCGCGGAAAGCCAGGCGCGGCTCAACGCCGTGTTCGAGACCGTGGGAGACGCGATCATCGTGATCGAGGAGGACGGCACGATCGTCGCCGCGAACGGGGCGACCCAGCGCCTTCTCGGCTACGGTATCGACGAGCTGGTCGGCCAGAGCGTCGAGAGCCTCATGCCGCAGCCCCACAGCAGCCTGCACGGCGGCTACATCGAGCGCTTCCTCCGCACGGGCGAGGCGCAGATCATCGGCAAGGGCCGCAAGATGCGCGGCCGCCGCAAGGACGGCGGCGAGGTGCCGCTGTTCGTCTCCGTAAGCGAGATGCGCGTGAACGACCGGCGGTACTTCACCGGCGTGCTGCACGACCTGACCGAGGCCGTCGAGGCCGAGGAGCAGAAGCTGCTGCTGGAGTCGCGCCTGAAGCAGAGCGAGCGCCTCAGCGTCATCGGCCTGCTGACCGGCGGGGTCGCGCACGAGATCAACAACGTGCTGACGCCGATCCTCCTCTTCGCTCGGCTGATGAAGGACGACCTGCCCGCCGAGAGCGCCGCCCAGGCCGACCTCGACAAGGTGATCCAAGCGGCGCTGCGCGGGCAGCAGATCGTCAAGAGCCTGCGCTCCCAGGCGCGTTCCGAGGAGCGGCAGGACAGCCGCGTCGACATCGACAAGGTCGTGCAAGAGGCGACGGCGCTCGTGCGCCCCATGCTGAAGCCGGGCGTCCGGCTTGACGTGGCGCCGGCCGTCGGGAGCCGCCACGCGCTCGGGGACGAGACGCAGCTCGTCCAGAGCGTCGTGAACCTGGTCCTGAACGCGAACGAAGCGATGCTGCGCGACGGCGGCCGCATTGCCGTGGCGATCGAGCGGATCGAGGTTGCCGCCGGCCGGCCGCGCCTGCTCGACAAGATGGAGGATGGGCCAGCCTGGGCGATCTGCGTCGAGGACACGGGCCGCGGCATGGACGCCGCCACGCTCGATCGCGTGGCGCAGCCGTACTTCTCGACAAAGGAGAAGAGCGGCAACAGCGGGCTCGGCCTCAGCATCGTGCGCGACATCATGCGCGGCCACAAAGGCGGGCTCTCGATCGAGAGCGCCCAAGGCCGAGGCACGACGGTCCGCCTGGTCATCCCGATCCTGGCCGAGCCGACCTCGGCATCGACCGAGTTCGCGAGCGCCAGAGCCAACGCCGGCCCGCCAGTGCCGCAAGCCGGCCGGGGCGCGCAGGTCCTGGTTGTGGACGACGAGCCCGAGGTCTTCGAGGCGCTGATGTCTGCGCTGCGGCGCTCAGGATTCGATCCCGTGGGGAGCACGCGCGCCAGCGAGGCGCTTGCGATCGTCGGCGCTCCCGGCTCGCACGTCGCCGCCGCGGTGATCGACCTGGCGATGCCGGAAATGCCGGGCCAAGTCCTGGCGCGAAGGCTCCGCACTCTGTCGCCGGGGCTCCCGATCCTCGTCGTCACCGCCCGTCGCAGCGCCTATGACGACGAAGAGCTCAAAGCCGTCGGCGTCCGCGGCATACTCGACAAGCCGGTGCTGCCCGCCGAGCTCGCCGGCGCCGTCGCGACCATGCTGTCGGGCAGCGTCGCTGCCGGGCGCGCCTGAGCCGTCGCGCCAGACATCTTCGGAAACACTCCGACGCCAGCGCGCCATCTGGTCGTTACAGCGGTGCCGCACGTTGCAACGGCGGCCGGCGATGTCCTGCCGCGCAGCAGGTGCCCCATGGCCTTGATCCTTGCCGTCGACGACGACCCGCTGGTGCGCGACGCCATCGCGCGCTACCTCGAGCGCGACGGGCATGCCGTCCTGCACGCGACCGATGGAGAGGACGCCGCGAGGGTCCTTGCAGGCTCGGCGACGCGGATCGACGTCGTGATCACCGATATCTTCATGCCGCAGCGCGACGGCCTCGAGGTCGTCCGCAGCCTGCAACGCGCGAAGCAGAGGCCGAAGGTCATCGCCATCACGGGCGCAGGGGCGAGCGCGCATGGCTGGTCGCCCTTGACCGCGGCGGCCGCGCTCGGCGCCAACACCGTGCTCGTGAAGCCGTTCAAGGGAGAGGACCTTTGCCGCCTGGTGAGCGATCTGCTCGACCAGGCTGCGGACGAAGCAGACGAACCGGCCGAGCCGAGCAGCCAAGCCTGAAGGACGAGGGAGCCGAGCATGACGAGCGACAGGGACAACCGCAGCGAGCGCCTGGCCTTCCTGGAGATCGACCAGGACACCCGCGACGCCCTGGCGAGCGTGCGACCGATCATCGAGGCGGCGCTGCCGAAGATCGTCGCCGGCTTCTACGCGCACCTGCGCCGGCATCCGCAGATGATGCAGCTGTTTCGCGACGAATCGCGCGTCGCGCATGCGCGCAGCGCGCAGCAGGAGCATTGGCTCAACATGTTCCACGGCCGCTTCGACGACAGCTACTTCGCATCGGTGCGCCGCATCGGGATGGCGCACAGCAAGATCGGCTTGGAGCCGCGCTGGTACATCGCCGGCTACACCTACACCCTCAGCCGCATGCACGACGTGCTGTCGCGCGCGCTGATCCGGACCTTCCGTCCGGGCGAGAGCCGCGCGCAGATGGCGCGCGTGCTCCGCGCCGTCAACCAGGCCGTCATGCTCGACATGGACCTGGCGATCTCCATCTACCTTGAGGAGAACGACGCCAAGCACAGGCGGCACCTGGCGGAGATCACCCAGACGTTCGACAAGACGGTCGGCGGCGTCGTCGAGATCGTGTCGGCGGCATCGACCGAGCTGACGGCGACCGCCGACACCATGGCGGAGACGGCCTCGAGCGCGACCCAGCGCTCCACCGCCGTCGCCGCCGCGGCCGAGCAGGCCGCGGCCAACGTTCAGACCGTCGCCGCAGCGGCAGAGGAGCTGACGAACTCGATCGGGGAGATCGGGCGGCAGGTCACGGAATCCGCCACGATCGCCGGGCGCGCCGTCACGGACGCGCAGCAGACCAACCAGAAGGTGCAGGACCTGACGAAGGCCGCCGAGCGCATCGGCGAGGTCGTCAAGCTGATCACCGAGATCGCGTCGCAGACGAACCTGCTCGCGCTCAACGCCACGATCGAGGCGGCGCGCGCCGGCGACGCCGGCAAGGGCTTCGCCGTCGTGGCCTCCGAGGTGAAGTCCCTCGCCAACCAGACGGCGCACGCGACCGAGGAGATCCGCGTTCAGGTCCAGGAGATCCAGACCGCGACCCGCGACGCGGCCGGCGCCTTGGGCGGCATCCAGGCGACCATCCGGTCGATGGACCAGATCGCCTCCATGATCGCCGCGGCGGTGCAGGAGCAGACGGCGGCGACGCAAGAGATCGCGCGCAACGTCCAGCAGGCGGCTTCGGGGACGCAGGAGGTCACGTCGAACATCTCCGGCGTCAAGGAGGCCGTGGACGAGACGGGACACGCCGCGCGTCAGACGCGCGATTCGGCCGCCTCGCTGGCGCAGCAGTCGCAGATCCTGCGCGACGAGGTCTCGAAGTTCCTGAGGTCGATCATGGCGGCCTGATGGCCGTGGTCGTGGCGGCCCGAAGGCGGCCGCCTCCGCCTCAGGCGGTCGCCTCCGCCTCAGGCGGTCGCGTCGTACTCGTCGCGCCGTGCCGCGCCAGCCCGCATGCGCTGGAGCTGGGCCTTGACGTCGCGGCCGACCGCGACCGCCGCGAGTTCGCTGCCCGATTGGACCGCAGCCTCCGTCGCCGCCGCGAGGGCAGCGATGCCGATCATCTCGTCGCGGCCGCGCGCCAAGCGGTCGAGCACGCCGTCGAGCCCGGCCGCGGCGCTCTCCAGCTCGGCCCGTGCGGCGCCGATCGCGTCATGGGCAGCGGCAAAGCCGGCGCGCGCCTGCGCGATCTCGCGGATCACCTCCGCCGAGCCGAGCTCGGACTGCGCGACCAGCCGGCTCCTGACGGCGACCCGCTCGGCTTCCGTCCGGCGCATCGCCAGGGGAACGACTGCAGCGGCGGGCGGAAGGGCTGGCGGCAGTGACTGGGACATGATTCGGGGCTCCAGTTGCTATGGGAGCCTGGCTACAGCCCCGGGACCCGCGACGCAATCCGGGCGGATTGCCTAGGGCAACGCGGTCGCAAGCCTAGGCCGAAAGCCAGAGACGGCCGCAGGGGACGTCACTGGCCGTCTTGCAATCCCTTCATGGCGCCGAGCAGCTCCGCCACGAAATCCTCCCCGCGCTCCGCCGGGCGCGGCGCCGGCGCAGGGACGGCGACGAGCACAGGCCCGAACAAGGCGGTCATCCGCGCATCGATCCCGGCGCTCGCCAAGTCGCGGCCGTAGAGCAGCACCTCCGTCCGGTCCCAGCCGAGCGCGGCGGCAAACGTCGTCACGGTGTCGCCTAGCGCCTTGTCCGCCCGCCGGCACAGGAGGAGGAGCGGGATGCGCAGCGGCGCATGCGAAAGGTGCCGCAGCAGGACGAGCGATTGCTCGCTGCGGCCGGACACGTGCAGCACGACGCCGCGATGCGGACGGAACCCGGCCATGTCGAGGCGCGCCTGCGCCGAGAAGAACACCGCCGGCTGCAAGCCGAGCGACTCGGCATGGCTGGCCGCCTCGATGAGCACGTGCGGGTCGTCGGGGCTGATCACCAGCAGGGACTGCGACTTCGGCGCACCGTGGCGCGCAGCGCGACTTGCACTCATCTTCGGTACCCTACCCCTCGCTTTGCCCGTGCTGCGGCCGCGCATCGCCGACCCTGTCCAGGTCGTCGCGGACGAGGGCGAAAGAGTCCCGCGCCACCGCCTCGATCTCGGCAAGGCGCGGCTCGACGGCGCGCGCCCCGGACGACTGGCAGGACTTCTCCGTCTCGGCCAGCAGGCGCGCCAAGCGGCGCAGGCCGTAACCGGCGACCATGCCCTTGAGGTCGTGCAGAAGCCGCGCCACCGACTGGCTGTCGCCGCGGCTCGTCGCCCGGCGCAGGTCGACCAGCAGCTTCTCGCCGTGCCCGATGAAGATGCCGCAAACCTCGCTGAACTGCTTGCCGGGCAGGTCTGCCTTGAGGCGACCCAGCAGCGCCGGGTCGATAAGCGGCTCGACGGGCGCGGGCATCGCCGCGGCGACCGCTGCCTCCGGGCGACGACGCTCCAACGGCTCAAGCACGGCGTCGAGGCTCGCCCGCTCGATCGGCTTGCTCAGATAGGCGTCGAACCCCGACTCCAGGAACCTCTCCCGATCGCCCGGCAGGACGTGCGCGGTCAGCGCGACGATGACCGGGCGCTCCGCCCCGTCGAGCAACCTGATCTGCCGGGTCGCCTCGATGCCGTCCATGACCGGCATTTGCACGTCCATCAGCACGACGTCGAACGGGCGGCGCCGCATCGCGTCCACCGCCTCGGCCCCGTTCCCGACCACCTCGACGGCATGCCCGCGGCGTTCGAGCAGCGCGCGGATCAGGATCTGGTTGACGGGATTGTCCTCCGCGGCGAGCACCGCGAGCGTCCTCTCGGCGCTGCGCTGGCGACGGCCCGCCGGAGACATCGCGCCGCCGCGCCCGAGCATCACCGACCGCAGCGCGCTCGCCAAGTCGCGCTGGCCGACCGGCTTCACCAGGCACTCGTCGGCGCCGATGTCCTGGCGCAGCGCCGCGGCGGCATTGGCCACGAGCGCGATGATCTTCAACCCGCCCGCGCCGGCAGCCTTGCGCAGCGCGCCGGTCGCGGTCCGCCCGGCGCTGCCCGCAGCCGAGACGTCGACCAGCGCGACGTCGAACGGCTCCTGCGCCGCCGCCGCGACGGCATCCAGGCCTTCGCGCAAGCTCGCCACAGGGGTGACGCGGAGCCGCCAGCCGGCGAGCTGCCGGCTGACGAGCCTGCGCTGCAGCTCTGACTCCGCGACGATGAGCGCCTTGAGGTTGGCCAGGACCAGCGCATCCCCGGCGCGCGGCTCCGCCGAGGGAGCCGCCTCGAGCGGCAGCCAGACCTCGAACGTCGAGCCCTTGCCCGGCTCGCTCGCGACGCCGACGGCGCCGCCCATGAGCGTGCACAGCTCCTTGCAGATCGAGAGGCCGAGGCCGGTGCCGCCGAAGCGGCGGCTGATCGTCGCGTCGGCCTGCGTGAAGGGCTGGAACAGCGCCGCCTGCGTGTCGGCGGGTATGCCGATGCCGGTGTCGATGACGCGCAGGAGAACTCCGCCGCGACCGTCGCGCTCGGCCTCGACGATGACGCCGCCGCGCTCGGTGAACTTGACCGCGTTCCCGACCAGGTTGACGAGGATCTGCCTGATGCGCCCGACGTCGCCGCTCAGCCGCTCCGGCAGCAGCGGGTCGATGTAGCTGCCGAGCGCGATCCCTTGCGCGAGCGCGCGCTGGCCGAACGTCATCAGCACGCTGTCGACGAGGGCCGTCAGGTCGAAAGGCGCGACCTCAAGCTCAAGCTTGCGCCCCTCGAGCTTCGCGAAGTCGAGCAGGTCGTTGATGATGACGAGGAGCGCCTCGGCCGATTCGCGCGCCGTGCGCGCGAGCCGCGCCTGCTCGGGCGTCAGCGACGTGTCGGAGAGCAGGCCGATCATGCCGACGACGCCGTTGAGCGGCGTGCGGATCTCGTGGCTGACCGTGGCCAGGAAGCGCGACTTTGCGGCGCTCGCCGCCTCGGCGCTGTCGCGGGCTGCCTCCGCCTGCCGGCGCGCCTCGTCCAGCTTCTGCGCGAGGGCGATCAGCTCCTCCGCCTGCACCTGGATCCGCTGGCGGCTCTCCTCGATCTCCTCGACCTGCCGCCGGTCCTCCGTGACGTCGACATAGATCGTCACGAAGCCACCGTCCGGCAGCGGGACATTGGCCAAAGAGAGCATTCGCCCATTGGGCCGCCTGCGCTCCGACGTCTGGCGGACGCGCGTGTCGAAGAGCTTGCGCCGCTCGGCGACCAGGTCTTCGACAGAGCCTGGCCCGTACTCGCCGCGCGCGGCGAGGAACCGCGCGGTCTCCTCGAAGCTCTTGCCGACCTGCATGACCTCCGGCGGAAGCTCGAACATCTCCAGCAGAGAGCGGTTGAAGGCCTGGATGCGCAGGTCCGCGTCGAAGAGCGCGACGCCGAACGGAATGCTGTCCAGGAGCGCTTGCAGCGCCTCGCGCTGGCGCACGAGCTCCCGCGCCTGCCGCTCGATGCGCGCGCGCCCTTCCTCGATCTCTTGGACGCGCCGGCGCTCGTCCGTGACGTCCATGTACGTCGTCACAAAGCCGCCGCCGGAGAGCGGCACGCCCCTGACCGCGATCACCCGCCCATTCGGGCGCGTGCGCTCGAAGGCATGCGGCTCGATCGAGCGGGCCCGCGCGACCCGCTCGGCCACGATCCTGTCGATCGGGCCCGGCCCGTACTCGCCCCGCTCGGCGTTGTACCGGATGAACTTCTCGAACGAATCCCCGAACTTGAACCGGTCGCGCGGGAAGCCCAGCAGGTCGAGGAACGCGCGGTTGAACGCGAGCGCCCGCAGGTTCCTGTCGACGAGCGTCACGCCGAACGACAGGTGGTCCACGAGCTCCTGCAAGATCGCGCGATGCTGCGCCAGCTCATCCTGCGCCACCATCGCCGCCGTGACGTCGCGCGCCGTGCCGCGGAAGCCGCAGAAGCGGCCGGCGCCGTCGAAGAACGGCCGGCCGTCGATGCTGAGGTAGAGCGGGCGCCCGTCGTCCGTGCGCAAGCGGTAGGTGAAGTCGCGGAACGGCCGATGCGCCGAGAGGTCCGCCATATGCGCGTGCCACGTCGGGCTCGACGGGTCGAACTCGGCCGCGAGGTCCCAGCGACGGAGCCCGATCATCGCGGCAGCGTCAAGGCCCGAGCGCGCGCCGCGCTCCGAGACGAACGAGAAGCGATGCTCGGCGTCGCTCTCCCAGAGCCAATCCGTCGCGATGTCGCCGAAGTCGCGCAGCCGGGCCTCCGCGGCGGCGCGCCCGCGCCGCTCGCGCCAGGCGTCGATGATCCCGGCTGCGAGGGACAGCATCGGGCGCAAGGCCGCCATGTCGCCCTCGCCGTAGCCTTCGGCACGATTGGCAACGCCCGCCACGCCGATGACTGCCGTGCCCTTGAGGACAGGCATGCCGAGGAAGCTGCGCAGCGGCGGCAGCCCCGGCAGCGATGCGGCGCCGCGCGCGTCGCGCGCCGTGTCGTTGACGAGCAGGGTCTCCCGCGACGTCATCACGGCAGCGGGCAGCCCGCCGACCGCGCTCAGGGCAAGGCCGGCTTCCGGCGCGCCGACGAGCGCATCGCCGCCCCGGCCAGCGACCGAGCGCACCAGGACGAGAGGCGCACCGTCCGGCCGCTGGTCCACCTCGAGAACGAATCCGAGCGGGCTGCCTGTCGCGTCGAGCATCGCTTCGAGCAGCTCGTGCAGCGAATGCTGCGGATCGCGCCCGTCGACGAAGCCGGCCTGGATCGCGGCCAGGACGTCGAGCCGCCGGTCCGCCTCGGGCAGCCGCGATGGCCCGGGCCGCGACCGGTCGCCGACGGCGCTGCCAGGAGCTGGTGCGGTTCGCTCACTCATTCCGGCGCTTCCACTCTCCCGGCCGTGCTGGCGCGATGCGTCGCCGGGCATGGGCAGGCGCAAGGCCGTGCCGTGAAGACTCTATACGTGGGTTGAGCTGCAGCGGAAGCCTCTAGCCAATCCGGCTAGGGCCAGGCCTATCCGCGCAGGGCAACGACGGCCGTCAGGTCGTCCGGCAGAGGATCGGACCGGCCGGTGTAGAAAGCCTTGAGCACGCGATCCAGGATGGGTTCGGCCTGCCCCAGGGCGGCCGCCTCCGCGACGATGGCGCAAAGCCGATCCTCGTCGAGATAGGCGCCCGTCGCGTCCTTGGTCTCGATCAAGGCGTCGCTGTACAGGAAAAGGCCGGTGCCCGGAGGCATCGGCACGGCCACATCGACGTAGCCGGGCACCTGGACGGAGCCGAGCGGGACCCCCTTGGCCTCCAGGCAGCGCGCGGTGCGCGCCTTCGAGTCGAACAGGATCGGCCGCGGCGCCGCCGCCGACGTGTACACGAGCCGGCCGGCGGACGGGTCGATGACGCAATGCAGGACGGTGGCGAACTGCCCGAGCGGCAGCAGCGAGCGAACCTGCTCGTTGAGCGTCGCCAGGCGCGCCGCGGGCACGGCCCGCGACCCGTGCAAGCTCTCGATCAGGGTATGCAGGCGAAAGGCGTTCAGCGCCGCCGACACGCCGTGGCCGGAGAAGTCGCAAACGAACAGGCTCGCCCGTGGCTGCCTGCCGCCGACCTCGTCGGTCGCGCCGACCGTCCAGAAGTCGCCGCCGAGCTCCGACGACGCGATCGAGCGCGCTGCGATGGAGAGGCCGCATGCCGTCTGCACGCGGTCGATGACGCGCGGCGAGGGAAACAGCAGGCTCTGCATCCAGCGCGCCAGCTCGAGCTCGCCCTCCAGCCGACGCCTGTACTCCTGCAGGCTGCGCACCAGCAGCAGGTTCTCCAGGTGCATGCGCACGCGCGCCATCAGCTCCGCGCCCATGAGCGGCTTCGTCACGAAGTCCGAAGCGCCAGCCTCGAAAGAGCGGACGCGCTCCTCGATGCCCGTATAGGCCGTCTGCATCAGGATGCGCGGCCGACGCGCCTCATCCGTGCCTGCGACGATGCGTCGGCAGACCTCGAGCCCGTCGATCCCCGGCAGGCCTATGTCGAGCAAGATGAGATCCGCCCCCTGGCGCTCGAATGCAGCGAGAGCTGTGTCGCCGTCCACCGCGTACGACACCGTGCCGAATCCGTCCGCTTCCAGGAAAGCGCCGATCAGCGACCGGTTCGCAACCTCGTCGTCCACCACGAGGATGCGGCAGTTGCGCACCTGGTCGTGCACCGCCGACGCCGTGAGCGCAGTCGCCGGCCCTGACGATCGAGTGCCGGTTGCGGCCGCAGGCGCGGCGGGCGCCGCTCGTTCCGGGAAATCGGACATTGCACCAGGATCTCGGCGGTCAGGGGATGTTGAGCGGAATACCAAGCTGACGCGGCGGCCGCCACACTCAATCGCGACGGCGTCGGCGAAAGCGCGCATGAGAGGCAGGCCGCGCCCGCCGAGATGAGGGAGAGGTCGGTCCGCTTGACCGACGCCGGCGGCAGGTCGCGCGACATCGGCGCCAGGCAGGTCGATCTCCGTCGGGCTGAATCCGCTGCCTGCGTCTTGCACGGACACCGTCAGCTCGCCGCTCGCGACATGAGCCAGCACAATGACGGGCTTGGCCGCCATGACGTCATCCCGCAGCGCAGCGCTGACTCGCTCGAGGTAGCGGTCCAGCTCGCGGCCGCGCGCTGTCCGCAGCCCGGGAATCCCCAGGTTCCCGCGCAGCACGGCGTTCGACAACGCCTCGTGCGAAGCAGCCCTGATCCGGTCGCATGCGGCAAGCCAGGCAGGGAAGGCGCCGACGATGCACTGCGCCAGCGATACAGCAACCCAGTCGCCGACGGCCGTGCGCGACGTCAGGCAGATCGCGATGCCGCCCGCTCCCGCTGCCGGCGAGGACCGCACGGCGTCAGCCAAGGCAGCGGCGCGCGATGCCGCGCCCTCGCCGCCCTCCACGGCGGCGCGGACGCGGTCGCGGAAAGCGGCGCCGACGACTGCCGCATCGACCGGCGGCGAGAGGCGCAGGATCGCGATGCCGCCTTCCGCGGGCAGCGCAACCGCCCCCGCGCCGGCGTCGCCGCCTGTCGCTTCGCTCTCGGCGCCAAAGGCCCGCATCACGCGATCTCGAAGAAGCGCTCGAACGACGCGGATTCGAGGCTGCGCCGGACGATCCCCTGGGCGCCGCTCAGCGTGATCCGCCAGCCCTGGCGTTGCGCCTCTTCGTGCGCGATCAGGAGCTGGCCGAGCGCCGACGAATCGATGAACTCAAGCTGCGCCAGGTCGAACACGAACTCCGTGCGCTCGCTGGCCTCCATCTTCTCGAGCACCTCGCGGAACAGCTTCACATGGGCGAAGGTGAAGGTCCCTGCGATGCGCACGAGTGTCCGGGTTCCATCCACGCTCAAGACGTATTGCATGCGCTGCCTTGCCGCCTTCGGGTCGCGGGCGAGTTTGCGCGGCCCGGGATGCCGCCATGATCAGGAGCCGTCCCGAGGCCGCGTGATCAAGGTTGCAAGACTATGCCGGCACGCCGCAGCGGCATAGCCCGAACGCAATCCGCGAAGAGCCCCGCGGCGCCTTGCCCGAATTCTACACGGTGACCACCGGCGAGATCGTCCCGGACTCCAGGCGATCGAGGTGCACGCGCACCACGCCGTCGCCGGGGCGCTCCTGCGCCAGCAGGCGGAACGCCTCGAGAGCCTCAGGTGCCCCTGACACCAGCTGCTCGTACGCCTGGCGGTACCTTGCCACCCACGGCTCGCGCGCGATCGCCGGCGCGAGGAGCTCGACGACCTCCTCCGGCCGGCTCCGGCCGCGCAGCATCAACGCGCCGATCGGCCTGACATTGGCATCCGCGGCCATGTCGGCGGCGGCCCTGCTGGAGAGGACGCGGGTGCCGAAGAGCTTGTTCGCCGATTGCAGCCTCGCCGCGGTGTTCACGCTGTCGCCCATCGCGCCGTACTTCAGCCGCGTCGGAGCGCCGAGGTTGCCGACCATCGCGATGCCGGAATGGACGCCGATGCGCGTGCGGCCGAAGGGCAGCCCGGTCGCGCGCGACTCTGCCGCGAAGCGGCGCGCGAAATCGCTGATGCGGCGCGCGCAGGCGATCGCCCGCGCCGCATGGTCCGGCGCGGCGACTGGCGCTCCGAAGATCGCGAACACCGAGTCGCCGATGAAGTCGACTACCGTGCCGTTCTCCATCGCGATGATGGCGCACAGCTCCTCGAAATAGTCGTTGAGCGAGCTGACGACCTGCTCCGGCGAGAGCGCCTCGGAGAGCGTCGTGAAGTCCTCGATGTCGGTGAAGATCAGGCTGATCTCGCGTCGCACGCCGCCGAGCACCGAGGTGTCGGGCGAGGCGATCGCCTCCTCGGCGACCTCCGCCGGCACGTAGCGGCCGAACAGGTCGCGGATGCGCTGGCGGTCGCGCAATCCCTCGACCATGTGGTTGAACGCCTGGGATGCCTGGTGGAGCTCGCGCAGGTGGCTCCCCGGCAGCGGCTCGACCTTGTCGAGGTCGGCCGAGCGGAGCCGCTCGGCGGCGGCGGCGAGCCGCAGGATCGGGGCGCCGAGCCTGCGCCCCATCCAGAGCGAAACGCCGATGGCAGCGACCAGGATGGCAAGCCCGATCATGCCCGTCCGCTTGAGCTGCCTCATCTCGTCGGCCGCGATCTCGCCCGGCGCATAGGTGCCGATCAGCCAGAGCGCGCCGACGGACTTGGCCGCGGGCCTGAACAGGAACAGCACGTCGCCGTCCGGCAGGCTGACGCGGTGGCCCGACACGCCCGGCAGGTCCTGCAGGACAGTGAGGGGCTCGCGCGGCCGGTCCCAAACGGATGCGAGGACCGGGTCGCCGATCTGGTCGAACTGCGGCAAGGGGCGGTCGCGCGTCGTGCCGGTGACGCCGTCCTTGAGGCGGGGGTGGGCCAGCACGTCGGTCTGGTCATAGAGAACGAAGGACGTCTGCCCGATCTCCGCGGAGACCCGGTCGAGGAAGCGCGAGAGCTCCACCGAGGTGACGTAGCCGATCAGCACGCCGGCAAAGCCGCGCCTGCCGTGCAGCGGCTGGACGATGGGCAGGATCGCTTGCTTGAGCGGCTGGCTCCAGACCGGCGGGCTCCAGCGCGCGACGACCTGGGCGCGGCCGTACTCGATCGCGTCGCTGATCGGAGCCCGGTTCGACCAATCCTCGTAGGCGATGCGCCGGTCGTCGCGGCTGTAGCGCTCGACCTTGAAGTCCGGCTTGACGAAGGCGATGCCGGAGAGCTGCGGCGTCGCCGCGAGGGCGCCGCGCACGAAGGTCGCGAAGGCGAAACCGTCAGACGGGTCGATCGAGCCGGAGACCACCGCCTCGCGGATCTCGCTCATCTGGTCCTCGACCTGGCGCAAGTGCGCCTCCAGGCGATCGGAGACCGTGCTGAGGATGACGCCGACGCGGTCGCGGACGAGGGCTAGCGTGCTCTCTCGCGCCGCGACGAAGCCGAGAACCAGCGCGCTGCCCACCGCGACCGCGATGAGCGCCGTGAAGCCGACGGCGAGCACGGCGGAAAGCGAGATGCGCAGCATCGGCCGCCGCCCTGCCCGGCCGCCCGGCGCGACCGTCGCCGGCGCGTCGCCGCGCTTGCCTGGCCCCAGGCCCATGTCCGTCGTGGTCATGGCCCGGTGTAGCGCGCCGGCGCGCCGGACGCGAGGCCGAGCGGGAGCCTGGGAATTGCGCTCCTGGCGCTGGCGGCGGCCATGCCGCTCGGCCATAATCCGCGCATCCGCGGAGGCGGACCGGCCGAGGAGAGCTTG
>JAEULF010000402.1 GCA_016793965.1 Alphaproteobacteria bacterium
CGGACAGGTCGCCTATGACCGCGAGTACAACGGCCTGGCGCTCGACAAGGCGGAGGGCGACAGGATCGCCGGCAAGCTCGGCGGCAAGCGCGTGCTGTTCAGCGCCAATCACGGCGTCACCGTCGTCGGGCCCGACGTCTCGACCGCCTTCAACGACCTGTACTACCTCGAGCGCGCGTGCATGAACCAGGCGATGGCCCTGTCAACAGGCGGCAAGCTGAAGAAGACGCCGAGGAAGGTCGCCGAGGCGACGTTCAAGCAGCTCGAGGGCGAGCGCGGCAACTGCCAGAAGCACTTCGCGGCGCTGCAGCGCATGCTGAAGCGCGCCGGCGCCGATTTCGACCGCTGAGCCTGCGATGGCGTCGCGCGCGCTCCTGCCGGCGGCGATCCTGGCGACGCTGCTTTGCGCCGGCGGGCTCGCCGCGGCCGAGCCGGTCGACCTGGAGCTGATCTTCGCCGCCGACGGCTCGGGCTCCATCGACGAGGAGGAGCTCAAGCTCCAGCGCGACGGCTACGCTGACGCGCTGGAGGATCCCCGCGTGCTCGCGGCGATCGCCAACGGCCAGCATCGGGCGATCGCCGTCTGCTACACGGAGTGGGGGTCGGCGACATCGCAGCACGTCATCGTCGACTGGGCAGTGATCCGCGACCGCGCTTCCGCCGAGGCGTTCGGCGCCAAGCTGCGCGGGGCGCCGCGCGCCGCGACCGGGTACAACTCGATCAGCGGCGCCATCGACTTCGCGGTGAAGCAGCTGAGATCGAACGCCTACGAGGCCGAGCGCCAGGTGATCGACGTCTCGGCCGATGGCCCCCACTACGGCGGCAGGCCCGTCGAGGACGCGCGCGACGACGCGCTGAAAGCCGGCGTGACGATCAACGGGCTGGTCATCAAGACGCGCGGCGGCGGCAGCTATCGCGGGCCCGGCGGCATCTCGCTCGAGCAGCATTTCGAGCTCTCGATCATCGGCGGGCCGGGGAGCTTCGTCATCGCGGCCGACCAGACGCGCAGCTTCCACCAGGCGATCCTCGCCAAGATGGCGCGCGAGATCGCCGCGGCGCCGGGCGCTGCCACTAAGGCTGCGCATCGGGCGGAATGACAGCAGGCGCCGCCGGCCGCCCCGGTGCCGCATGCGAGCCGCCCCTTCCGCGCGCCGGGAAGGGGCAGCCCCGCCAGGATCAGCCGAGGTTCTTCTCGGCGAACTCCCAGTTGATCAGCTTGTCGAGCAGCGCGTCGACGTAGTCGGCGCGCCGGTTCTGGTAGTCGAGGTAGTAGGCGTGCTCCCAGACGTCGATGGTGAGCAGCGGCTTGCGCCCCTGCACCGTCGCAGGCGTCTCGGCGTTGGGCGTGCGCACGCAGGCGAGCTTGCCGTTCTCTTCCACGAGCCAGCCCCAGCCGGAAGCGAACTGCCCCACGGACGTCGCCTTCATGGTCTCGCGGAACTTGTCGTAGCCGCCGAGATCGCTGTCGATCTTCGCCGCGATCTTGCTGCCGGCCGGCGGCTTGCCGCCGCCGCCTGGCCGCAGGCTGCTCCAGTAGAACGTGTGGTTCCAGACCTGCGCGGCGGCGTTGAACAGCGCGGCCCGGCCCGGATTCGCCGACGTGGTCTTCATCAGGTCGAGCAGCGGCAGCGGCGCCAAGTCCTTCGCCCCGTTGCCCAAGGCGGCGTTCATGGCGTCGAGATAGCCCTTGTGGTGCTTGCCGTAATGGAAGCCGATCGTGTTCGACGAGATCACCGGGTCCAGCGCGTTGTCGGCCCAGGGCAGCGGCGGCAGCGCGTGCGGCGCCTGGGCGCGCGCCACGTGCGGCGCGAAGATCGTGCCGACCGCCGCAGCGCCGGCCAGGCAAACGGCGCCGGACATGGCTTGGCGCCGGCTCACGACCCCGCTGGTCGCGATCCTCATGGACGTCATTGGAAGTGCCTCCCTCGTTCGGTTCCCGCGAGCTTCCGACCATCGCGGCCCGCGTCGCGGCCGCGTGCTTTTCTGCCGGGCCGGGAGCGAACGATAGGACAGAAGGTGCGCGGCGGATAGCGGCTGGGCCGGGGCAGCCGAACCGAAGCGGCGGTTGCCTGCCGTGAACGCTCATTCATCCATAGGGCTTGAACTGCGGATCGACGGGCACCTGGTAGCCGGCCGCCAGGCGGCTCGTCTCGTTCGCCATGCCGACGACCGCGACGAGCTCGGCCAGCATCGCCTCGCTCATGCCGGCCTTGCGCGCCGCCGCGGCGTGGCTGTGGATGCAGTACTCGCACTGATTCGTGATGCTGACGGCGAGATAGAGCATCTCCTTGACCAGCGGCGAGAGAGCCCCGGCGGCCATCACTTGCTTCAGGCTCTCCCAGGTGCGTCGCATCGTGGCGGGGTCGTGCGCCAGAGCCTTCCAGAAATTGTTCACGTCCGGCACCTTGCGCGTCGCCTTGATGTCGTCGAACACGGCGCGCGCCTCCGGCGACGCCTTGTCGTAGTCGATGAGCGGCACGAGCGGCATGGCGCGAGCTCCTGTCTGGTCCTATCCTGCAATCGCATTTCATTAACCAATTCGCAAAGCCGAGCGGGCACCGTCAAGCCCGGTTCCCGAACCAGGCCCGTTGGGCCGGCACCGACGGCGCGGCTCGCGCGCGCCGGCCGGAGCGATCGCAGCGATCGGAGGCGTCATGCGCGGACCTCGCGTCGCGAACCTCACGGCCATCACTCTCGGCCAGGCAGCCCCGCCGCAAGCGGCGACCGCCGCGGTGGAGCGCGTCCCGGCCTCGCCCTACCAGGGCAAGTCGCTGAAGCGGCGCCCGGCGTCCGCCGCGGCGCCGGCATCAGCGGCGCCGGTGCGGCGCACCGTGGCGTCGCGTCCGCCCGAGACCCCGCCTGGCGCTCTCTCCACCGCGCGCCTCACCCTGTGCCGTCCCCTGATCGACGACATCGACGAGTACGCGATGCTCATGGTCGACCGCGACGTGCATGCAGAGCTTCCGGTCGCCGACGGCGGCCCCGAGCCGAGCTCCCTGCGCCCGTTCACGCGGCCGGAGGCTTTCGCCCATGCCGCGCAGGCGCACGGACGGGCGCTGCTGCACTGGGAGCAGCTCGGCTTCGGCCCTTGGATCCTGCGCATGAAGCGGCGCGACGGTCGGCTCGGCGGCATGGTCGGAGTGTGCGGCCTGCGCCTGCGCGCGGAGGAAGTGGCGCCCATGCCGGACCTGAAGCCGGACGCATCGGGCACCGTGCCGGCCGAGTTCGAGCTCATCTACCTCCTGGGCAAGGCCTACTGGGGCTTCGGCCTGGCCACCGAGGCGGCGACTGCCGCGCTCGGCCATGGCTTTGCCGCGCTGAAGGCGCCGGCAGTCTCGGCCTTCGTCGTGCCCGGCAATGCCGGGTCGGTCGCCGTCCTGCGCAAGCTGGGCTTCGCGGCTGCCGGCAGGCGACCCGGCTACGGCACGACGCTCGACGCCTATCGCCTCGCCGCACCGGCGCATCTGGACGACCCGACGCGGCTCGACGCGGCAGCCCGCGCTGCCTTGGCGCCGACGGTTGCGACCATGACGACCGGCGCGTAAGGTCGCGCGAGACCGACACCATCCCGTCGCCAGCAATCCGTCGCCAGCGCCAGCTCTGGCGCGCTTGAGCGACGCCGTTCGAGGAGAGCCGCAATGTCAGCCATGCCCGCCCTGAAGCTGTCGCGGCCTGCCGACGACGCCGTCGCCGGCGCGTTGGCGGAGATCCGCGCTGCGCTCGGCGACCGGCTCTCGACCGTCGCCGCAGTGCGCGAGCAGCACGGCAAGGATGAATCCTATCACGCCGCTGCCGCGCCGGACGGCGTCGCCTTCGCGCAGAGCGTCGAGGAGGTGCAGGCGATCGTCCGCGCCTGCGCCAAGCGCGACGTGCCGATCGTGCCCTACGGCACCGGCACCTCGCTCGAGGGCCATGTCGCGGCGCTGAAGGGCGGCGTCTGCATCGACGTCTCGCAGATGAACAAGGTGCTGCGCGTCGGCGCCGAGGACCTCGACGTCACCGTGCAGCCCGGCGTCACCCGGAAGCAGCTCAACGAGCACCTGCGCGACAAGGGCCTGTTCTTCCCGATCGACCCGGGCGCCGACGCGTCGCTCGGCGGCATGACGGCGACGCGCGCCTCCGGCACCAATGCCGTCCGCTACGGCACCATGCGCGAGAACGTGCTGAGCCTGCAGGTCGTCCTGGCCGACGGCCGCGTCATCCGCACGGCCAAGCGCGCCAAGAAGTCGGCCGCCGGCTACGACCTGACGCGGCTCTTCGTCGGCTCGGAGGGCACGCTCGGCGTCATCACCGAGGTGACGCTGAGGCTCTACGGCATCCCCGAGGCGATCTCGGCCGCCGTCTGCTCCTTCCCCAGCCTCGCCGCCGCCGTCGACACGGTGATCCAGACGATCCAGGCGGGCGTGCCGATCGCGCGCATCGAGCTCCTGGACGAGGTGCAGATGCGCGCGGTCAACAGCTACTCGAAGTTCGACTACCCGGAGACGCCGACGCTGTTCTTCGAGTTCCACGGCACGACGTCGGGCGTCGCCGAGCAGATCGAGATGGTCGAGGCGATCGCCGGCGAGAAGGGCGGCGCGAACTTCCGCTGGGCGAACAAGCCGGAGGAGCGCAGCCGGCTCTGGGAGGCGCGCCACAAGGCGTATTACGCGGCGCTCTCGCTGCGGCCGGGCTGCAAGGGCTGGGCGACGGACGTCTGCGTGCCGATCTCCAGGCTCGCCGAGTGCATCCTCGAGACCAAGAAGGACATCCAGGAATCCGGCCTGCTGGCGCCGATCGTCGGCCATGTCGGCGACGGCAACTTCCACCTCTCCTTCCTGATCGACCCGAACGACCCGGACGAGATGCGCCGCGCCGGCGCGGTCAAAGACAAGATGGTGATGCGCGCGCTGTCGATGGACGGCACCTGCACCGGCGAGCACGGCATCGGCTACGGCAAGATCGACCTGCTGCAGGCAGAGCTCGGCGACGGCGTCAGCGTCATGCGCCAGATCAAGCAGGCGCTCGACCCCAAGGGCATCATGAACCCCGGCAAGATCGTCCGGATGTGAGGGAGACGATGCGCCGAGGCAGCGTGCGGCAGGACGGCGCAGCGCGCGGAGGGGAGCGCTCGCTCAACCCCGCCGGCACCCCCTACTCCGCCTTCTTGCCGTCGAGGTCTCGCTCCGCCTTGGCGCTCTCCAGCGCCATGCGCTCCTTCTCGGCCTTGGTGCGGCCATGCGCGGCGCGGCTTGCGGCTGCTTCCGCCTCGCGGCGCGCGCGCGCGATCTGCTTCTTGCGTTGGCGCAGGTTGACCAGCTCGCCCATGGTCGCTGCCCTTCTCTTGGCGCTCGTCCTCCTGCCCGGCCCGGCGGCGGGCCAGGCAACGCAGCAACGCGACGATAGGACGCGCGCCGCCGCCGCGCCAGCGCAGCAGCAGTCGCGCGGCGGCGTCACGCGGGACGTGACCGTCCAGGATGAGGCGACAGGCAAGGCGGGGTCGCCGCCGCCAGCCGTAGCGCCCCCGCCGCCGCGGATGCGCATGCTGAAGTCGCCGGAATCGATGCGGCAGTCGTCGCCCAAGACCATGCCGGAGATGCCGAAGATGCCGCCGTCACCCGGCCGCATGGCGAGCCCGACAGCCGGCGGCGGCGAGCCGCCGCGCCCGGCCGACCCGCTGCGCGAGCTGGTGCTGAAGGCGATCGGCTCCGGCAAGGCGTCGCCGGGCAGCGCCCGCAACGCCGCCCTGGCGCGCAACCGTGCCAGCGCGAGCGACGGCCATGACGACGACAGCGAGCATCTCGGCACGCTGACCGGCTCGCTGGGCGCGATGCTGCTCGGCGCGCTGCCCGGCGTGCGCGCCAGCGACAGCGACAAGGACACCGGCGCCCCGGCCAAGAAGCGCGCGACGGCGGCGCGCGTGGACAAGCCGCGCGTGGCGCGGCCGCAGATCAGCAAGCCCGGCATCAAGGCCCCGACGAAGCCCGGCATCACGAAAGAGCCTTTCCGCCCGATGACGCCAGCCGAGGTCGACGCGCGGCGCAAGGCGCAGGAAAAGCGCGAGGCCGCGCGCGAGTCATCGAGCGGCGTCAAGCGCTGAGAAATGCCCTAGCGCTAAGGAATGCCCTGCCCAGACCCTCCCCATGCCGACGCACGGGGAGGGGGCAGAGGCACCGAGCTTCACCTCTCCGTCGCGCAGCGATGCGGAGGGTCGGAGTGGGGCCCATCTCAGCCCGCGAGGTAGCGTCGCTCCAGATGCGCCAGGTACACTGCCGGGTCGAGCGGCCTTCCCGTGGCCTGCTCCAGCAGCGCGTCGGTGCCGAGCAGCGAGCCCTTGGCGTGCACGTTCGGCCGCAGCCAGGCGAGCAGCGGGCGGAAGTCGCCGGACTCGATCGCCGGCTCGATGCGCGCATCCGCGCGCTTGGCCGCGTCGTAGAGCTGTGCCGCCGCCATGGCGCCCAGCGTGTAGGTCGGGAAGTAGCCGAAGGCGCCGTCGTACCAGTGGATGTCCTGCAGGCAGCCCTGCGCATCGTCAGGCGGGGCGACGCCGACCAGCTTGCGCATGCCCTCGCTCCAGGCCCCAGGCAGGTCGGACAGGGCCAGGTCCCCGGACAGCATCGCCGTCTCCAGCCGGTAGCGCAGCATGACGTGCAGCGGATAGGTCGCCTCGTCCGCATCGACGCGGATCAGCGTGCGCTGCACCCGCGTGTAGAGCCGCGCCAGGTTGTCCGCCGACCAGGCCGGGTCGTCCGCCGGCGCCGTCGGCGCGAACGCCGCGCGCAGC
>JAEULF010000431.1 GCA_016793965.1 Alphaproteobacteria bacterium
GCGGCTGGATCTCGACGTAAGGCCGGCTGTCGCCGCGGAAGGGCGGCGGCGCGCCTTGAACGCCGATCGCGCCCAACCCGAGATCGCTGCGCAGCACGAACCCGGCGACGGCGAGCCCGGCGACGATCGCCGCGGCCGCGAGGAGAATGGTGCGTGATCGGCTCATGCGAGATCGGTCCATGCCGATGCGATCGGACCCTTTCGCGCGGCCGGGGTCAAGCATCCATCTGCGCGCTTCGTCGCTGCGAGCCCCTGCCCTATGGTGACCCATCCGCTGCGGCTCTCCAGGTTGCAGCCGCCGAAGCAACTTGCGAAGAGCCGGCGGACGCGTTTCGAGTCATGGCGCGACCCCATGGAGGAGCAGGACATGTACAAGGCCACCGCAGGCAAGCCGCTCGCCGCCACCATCACGGGGTCGCTGCCCCGCCCGAGCTGGTTCGTCGAGAACCTGTCCGGGCGTCCCTTCCTGTCGGCCATGGCGGGCGACGTCCGCTTCCGCGAGCAGTATGCCGACGCGGTCGCGGCCTTGATCGCGGACCAGCAGCGCGCCGGCATCGACATCGTCAGCGACGGCGAGATGCGCTTCGACCTGGACGTCGGCGGGCGTTCCTGGTTCGGCTACCAGTTCGACCGGATGGACGGGATGGAGCGCGCAGAGGTTCGCCGCGGCGGCGCCGAGTGGGCGGCGCGCGGCGGAGCCCGGCGGCGCACCGACACGCCGGGCGACATCCTGCACGAGGTGGCGGAGACGCGCATGCCGCCCCTGCTCACGGGCCGCGCGGGATGCGGCTGCTTGCAGTACGACGCAGTGTGGAAGACCGCTCAGCGCTTGACCGACAGGCCGGTCAAGATGGGCAGCTGCTCGGCCCAGATGGTCGACAAGCTGGTGGTCAACAAGTTCTACAAGGACCGTCGCGAGTCGGTGATGGCGCTGTCCGACGCCATGAACGAGGAGCACCTGCGATTGGCCGACGCCGGCTGCGCCGTGATCCAGGTCGAGGAGCCCTGCCTGCACTTCGTCGCCGGCACCGACTGGGAGGTGTCGCTCGACACCTACGTCGAGGCGTTCAACCGCGAGGTGCGGGGCCTGCGCGCCAAGACCGAGGTCTGGTGCCATACCTGCTGGGGCAACCCGCTCGCCCAGCGCGTCGAGGCGGGCTACGCCTACAAGCCGATCCTGCCCTATCTCGACCGGCTCGACGTCGACGTGCTGACGTTCGAGGCAGCCGACAGCGGCGGCCGCGAGCTGCCGGAGATCGCGGCAGCGGTCAGCCAGGACAAGAAGATCTGCATCGGCGTCGTCTCGCACCGCACGCTGCAGGTCGAGCAGCCGAGCGAGGTGGCCGCCCTGATCCGCAAGGCCCTGAAGCACGTGCGGCCGGAGCGCCTGCTGCTCAGCACCGACTGCGGCTTCGGCCGCCAGGGCATGGCGCGAATCCACGCCTTCTACAAGATGACGTCCCTGGTGCTGGGCGCCAACATCGTGCGGCGCGAGCTGGGCCTGCCGGAGGCTCCCGTCCGCGCCGCCGAGGATCGCTTCTCGTTCCTGTAGGGTGCCTGCGGCCTACAGGTATATCCGGCGCACGATCTCCTCCTCGCGCATGCCCGCCTTGACGTCGTGCTGCTGCGAGACGCGCCCGTCGCGCAAGATGAGGAAGCGATCCGCGACGGAGAGCGCCAGCTTGATGTTCTGCTCGATGATGAGCATGGCGATGCCGCGCGCCTTGAGCGCCTTGATGATCGCGGCGATCTCGGCCACGAAGCTCGGAGCGAGCCCGCCCGAGGGCTCGTCGAGCAGCAGGATCCTCGGGTCCGCCATGAGGGCCCGGCCGATCGCCACCATCTGCTGCTCGCCGCCCGACATCAGCCGCACCATCTGGCGCCGCCTCTCGGCGAGCCGCGGGAAGGACTGGTAGACGCCGTCGAGGAGGCGTGCGACCTCGCCGCCGCGCACCCAGGCGCCCAGGCGCAGGTTCTCCTCGACCGACATCTCCGAGAACAAGTCGCGCGCCTGCGAGACCTGGACGACTCCCAGGCGGAAGATCCTGTGCGGCGCCTTTCCGGCGATCTCGGCGCCCTCGAACCGGATCGAGCCGGCCTGCGGGCGGACGAAGCCGCTGACGGTGTTGAGCGCCGTCGACTTCCCGCTGCCGTTGGCGCCGAGCAGCGCCACGACCTCGGACCGCGAGACCGAGAAGTCCAGGCCGAACAGGATCTGCTTCTTGGCGTAGCCCGCCTCGACTCCGCGCGCGACCAGGATGGCGTCAGGCGTGGCCAAGGTAAGCCTCCAGCACTGCCTTGTCCGCGCGCACCTGTTCGGGCGGAGCGTCCGCCACCTTGCGGCCGTAGTTCAGCACGACAACGCGGTCGGCGACCGCCATGACCAGCTCGATGGCGTGCTCGATCAGGAGGATGCCGACGCCCTGCTCGGCCGCGAGCCGGCGGATGATCCGGACGAGCTGCTCGCGCATGTGCGGCGCGAGGCCGACTGCCGGCTCGTCGAGCAGGAGGAGCGGCGGCTCGGTCGCGATGGCGCGCACGATCTCCACGATGCGCTGCTGGCCGCCCGAGAGGTCCGAGGCCAGCTCGTCGGCGATATGGCCGACCTCCATCAGGTCGAGCAGCGCGCGCGCCTGCTCCGTCGAGGACGATTCGGCGCGCTCGGACGCGCGGGCGCCGGCGAGCAGGCCGAGGAAGCCGCTGCCCACCTTCGCGTGCAGCCCGACCAGCACGTTCTCGAGGGCCGTCAGGCCGGCGAACAGGCCGCCGTTCTGGAAGGTGCGCCGCACTCCCTTGGCCGAGATCTGGTGCGGCGCCAAGCCGTGGATCGGCTCGCCCTTGAGGAGGATCCGGCCGCTGCTGATCGCCGCGTTGCCGGATACGGCGTTGAACAGCGTGGTCTTGCCGGCGCCGTTCGGCCCGATCAGCGCGCAGATCTCGCCGGCGCCGACGGCGAGCGAGACGCCATCGACCGCGACTAGGCCGCCGAACCGCACGCTCACGTCGCTGATCTCCAGGAGGGAAGCCATGTCAGTCCCTGTAGTGCCGGTCGACGAAGATCGGGTGCAGGCGCGCGAGCAGGCTCGCGAGGCCGCGCGGCAGGAACAGGATGACGAGCACGATCAGCACGCCGAACAGGAGCTCCTGCGCGCCGGGCAGGCCTCTGAAGAACTCGGGCGCCGCCGTGATGACGGCCGCGCCCACGACCGAGCCGACCAGGCTGCCGAGGCCGCCGACCATGACGACGGCGAACTCGAGGATCAGCTCGGTGAGGTCGAAGGCGACCGGCGTCACGTGACCGACAAGGGCCGCGTACATCGACCCGCCGATGCCGACCACGAATCCGCTCCAGGCGAAGGCCAGCAGGATGTACCGGTCCGTCGGGATGCCCATGGCGGCAGCCGCCAGCTCGTTGTCCTTGATCGCCATGAAGGCGCGCCCGAAGCGCGAGCGCAGGATGCGGTCGGTCAGAACCACAGCGAGCACGGCCAGCACCAGGAAGACGTAGAACTTCTGGCCCTCGGTCGAGAGCGTCCAGCCGAGCACGCTCGGCTGCGGCACGGACATCCCGAAGGAGCCGCCGGTCACGGGCACCCACCTGATGTAAACCCAGCGCAGGAGCTCGCCGAAGGCGAGCGTCATGATGGCGAGATAGAACAGGCGCACGCCGCGCAGCGCCGGCACGCTCGCCGTGCAGCCGGCGAGCGCTCCCATCAGCCCGGCAGGCAGGATCGTGGTCCACCACGGCCATCCGAGCTTCAGGGCCAGCACGCCCGAGGCGTAGGCGCCGATGCCGAAGAAGGCGACGTTGGAGAAGGCGAGCAGGCCGAGGTTGCCGATCACGATGTTGAAGCCGACGGCGACCGGCACGTAGACCAGGATGAGGTTGGCCACGTACTGCTTGTACTGGTCGAGGAAGAGCGGGAGCGGCAGCAGCAGCAGCGGCACCGCCCAGAACAGCGTGCGGCGCTGCCGGGCGGCCGGCGGCTTGCTCCGCCCGGACTTGCCCGTCGGGTTGGCTATCGGGGCAGCGTCGGTCATCGCTGGCCTCAGACGCGGACTGCGGCGCGGCGGCCGAACAGGCCGCTCGGCCAGATCAGCAGCACGAGGATGGTCACGAGATAGGCCGTGATGTCGATGAAGACGGTCGAGACGTAGAAGCCCAGCAGCTTCTCCATCACGCCCAGCACGACGCCCCCGACGACAGCGCCGATAGGCGAGCCGAAGCCGCCCAAGGTCATCGCCGCGAAGCCGCGGATGAGCGTGTAGACGCCGATGTCGGGCGTGAGCGGCACCAAGAGCCCGAGGAGGATGCCGCCCGCTGCGCCGAGCGCCGCGCCGGCGCCCCACATGGCGCCATGGAACGAGTGGACGTCGAGCCCGACGAGGGCAGCGCCCCGCTGCGACTGGAACACGGCCTGGATCAGGCGGCCGACCGGCGTCAGGTTGATGATGACGACGAGCGCCGCAAGGAGCGCCAAGACGACGCCCGCGATCACCAGCTCGTCCATGGTCAGCACGACGGTGCCCAGCATGAAGGCGTCCTGCTCGTAGGGCCGGGGCAGCGTGACCACCTCGCTGCCCCATTCCATGCGTGCGGCGCCTCGCATGGCGTAGCCGATCGCCAGCGCCATCATGGCAAGCGAAAGGTGCGGGCCCGCGAGGATCGGCTGGAGGAGCGCGCGCTGGGTCGCCGCTCCGAGCAGGAAAAGGCCCGCCAGCGCAAGAAGCAGGGCCGGCGCATAGGGCAGGCCCCAGCCGACGAGCACCAAGGCCGCGTAGGCGCCGGCCATGACCATGTCGCCATGGCCGAAGTTCACCACCGTCGTCGCGCGGTAGCCGACCGTCAGCGAGAGCGCGATCAAGGCATAAAGCATGCCCGTCGCGACGCCGCTGACCAGAAGTTGCGGAAGCACGGCTAGCACGGGACGCGCACCTTCAAGCGTCTAGGACCTCGCTCCGCCCCTGCCTCCCGATCGCCGGCGCGACGGAGGGAGGAGAGGGAGCGCCGAGCTCCATCTCCCTCTCCGTGCGCAGCATGGTGAGAATAGGGGCGGAACCGCTCTTGACCGCTGCTGCCGTTCACTCCGGCAGCGGCATGTTCCAGCCCGTGAACACGGTCTGCTTGCCGTCCTTGTCCAGGCCGACGGCATGCATCTTCGACACGCCAACGTGCTTCTCCTTCGAGAAGGTGACCTTGTCGGCGAGGACGCCGGTATCGAAGTCCTTGATGGACTCGATGGCCGCGATCCACTTCTCGCGGGACGGGTTGGGACCGGCGCGACGGAAGCCCTCCACGGTCACGATGCCGACCGGAACTCCCAGGTAATAGTAGTTGGTCGGCGGGCCGGCCTTCGGCAGCTCGTCCTTCTTCAGGTGCTTGACGAAGATGTCCTCGATCTCCTTCAGCGCCGACGTGCCGATCTTCGCCTTGTACCCGTAGGGCTGGAAAAACTTGCCGCGCACGGCGGCCGGGTTGTTGACCTGCTGGTTGGTGTGGTCGATGTCGGCGCCGCGGGCGCCGACGACAGGCACGTTGACGCCGAACTTGTGCAGGTCGCGCAGCAGAATGACGAGCTCTTGCTGGTAGACGCAGCCGAGCACCGCGTGGCCGCCCAGGGTTTTCACCTGCAGCGCCTGCGTCGTAGCGTCGGTCG
>JAEULF010000435.1 GCA_016793965.1 Alphaproteobacteria bacterium
CCACTTCACGCTGTTGGGATCGATGCCGTTCATCTTGGCGACCAGCGGGAAGTAGAGGAAGTGGCTGTTGCCCGGCGTCGTCACCAGCGTCTTGCCGGCGATGTCCTTGAGCGTCTTGATGCCGCTGCTCTCCAGCACGAACAGGGCGTGCGGCGACTGCGTGTGCTGCGACATGATGCACTTGACCGGCGCCTTCTCGCGCACGCGGGCGGCCATCACTGCCGAGATGTCGCCGTCGCCGACGGGAGCGGCGCCGCCGGCCACCTTCTTCACGGCATCGCCGGAGCCGCGGCCCGTGGAGTAGGTGACGTCGAGGTTGAGCTCCTTGAAGAAGCCCTTCTCGAGACCCGCCGTGAAAGGCGCGTACTCGCCCGTCGGGATCCAGCTCCAGGCGTAGTGCAACTTGTCCTGCGCCTGGGCGGAGGCGGCGAGTGCGCCGGAGAGGGCGAGCGCGGCGAGCGCCGCAGGGAGCGTGGCCTTGAATGCGGTCGACGTCATGGGAAAGCCTCCTCGAGCGGGGATCTGCGGCGATGCGCCGCGAGCATGAGCCGCCGCGCGATGCGGCGCGCGGCGGCCGGGAAGCAAGTTCAGCCACCTTAGGCAGCGAGTGAACCCGGCGTCAAACGGCGCGGCGATCGAAGCGGCGCGAACAAACCCCTTGCTCGAATTGGCACTTCGCCGAAGAATGAACATCCGGTCACATTCGGACCGCCCGTCCATGGGTGGTCGGGTGCATGGGCCTTTGAGCGCTCTTGCCGGACCTGCCGATCCGCGGTTGCGCCGCAACGCGTTCCGCGGCCGACGCCATCGGGCATCGGGAAACCAACGCCAAGGAGATGCAGATGCACGCCATGAGCAAGGATCTGTGGGCGCGCCTGTCGACGGGGCTGAAGGTCGGCGCGGTCGCCGGCCTGGCAGCGCTTGCCGGCACGGCTGCGATCGCGCCGAGTCCCGCTGACGCGAAGGGCCGCTTCGTCTTCGCCAACGAGAGCGAGTACGACACGCTCGATCCCCATACGGTGTGGGACGTAGGTCGCGTGGCGGTCCGCTTGAATCTGTACGACGGGCTGATGCGCTGGCAGAACAACCCGCCGGTGCTCGAGCATTGGCTCGCCGAGAGCCACACGCTCTCGCCGGACGGCGGTACCTATACGTTCAAGCTGCGCAAGAACGCAAAGTTCCACGACGGCACGCCGGTGACGGCGAAGGACGTCGTCTACTCGATGGAGCGCATCCTGGCGCTCGGCAAGGGCGCCGCGTCGCAGTTCAAGAAGGTGATCGAGCCCGGCGCGGCGAAGGCGCTCGACGCCCATACGGTGGAGTTCAAGCTGAAGGTGCCGACCCAGGTCTTCCTGTGGCTGACGACCGAGATCCATGTCGTCAACTCGGCACTCGTGCAGAAGAACGAGAAGGACAAGGACTGGGGCCAGGCCTGGCTGTCGAAGAACGTGGCCGGCTCGGGAGCGTTCAAGCTCAAGCAGTTCGACCCGGCGATCGGCTTCGTGGCCGAGCGCTTCCCTGCCCATTTCAAGGGCTGGGGCGCCAAGTACCTCGACGAGATCGAGTTCCGCGCGGTCAAGGAGGTCAACACCCGCGTGCTCGGCACGATCAAGGGCGACTTCCACGGCGCCGGCGGCTACATGACGACCGACCAGCTCAACAAGATGAAGGAGTCGGGCAACGTCAACATCCTGGAAGAGGAGTCCATGCGCATCATGCTCTTCTTCCTGCACAACCAGCGGGCACCCTTGAACGACGTCAACGTCCGGCGGGCGATCAACTACGCGTTCGACTATGACGGCTTCAACAAGAACATCCTGGGCGGCCTGGTGCAGCGCAACCCGACTCCGGTCCCGGGCAACCTCTGGGGCGCGCCGAAGGACGTCGGCTACAGCTACGACCTGGACAAGGCCAAGGCCGAGCTGGCCAAGGCGGCGGCCAAGATCGACCGGCCGCTGGAGATCGTCTTCCTCTCCGGCTTCAGCCAGAGCGAGCAGGCCGCCACGCTGATGCAGAACGGCCTGCAGAAGGTCGGCATCCAGTCGAAGGTGGTCGGCAACCCCTGGCCGACCGTCGTGGACAAGGTCCAGAAGCCGGACACGGCGCCGGATATCGTCGTGTACTGGATCTCGGCCTACTACGCAGACCCGCACAACTGGATCGGAGAGATGTACCATTCCGGCCAGTGGGGCACCTTCAAGGCGGCGAGCTTCTACAAGAACGCCAAGGTCGACGAGCTGCTCGACAAGGCGATGAAGTCCACCGTCCAGGCCGAGCGCGCGAAGCACTACGAGGAGGCCGCGCGCATCGTGACGAACGACGCGGCCGGCGTCTGGATCTACAACACCAAGTGGTACGGGCCCTATCGCAAGGAGGTGAAGGGCATCTCCTTCTCGCCGATCGGCAGCGCGCAGGAGATGCGCACCGCCTGGGTCGAGTGAGCTAGGGTGCGGCGCGGGGGCCGGATCGCGGTCCGGCCCCTCCGCTCGCCTCATACGAGTTCGACGCCGGCAGGCTTCACGTCTCCGGCCGGCCGGGAGCGCCAACCATCCGCTACCTCGTCCTCTTCCTGCGCCGCATCCTCTGGTTCGTGCCGACGGTCGCCGGCCTGGTCGCGATCGTCTTCGTCGTCTCGCACATCATTCCATCAGACCCGGCGGCGCTCGTCGCCGGCGAGGCGGCGACGCCCGAGCAGATCGCCGCGGTGCGCAAGAAGCTCGGCTTCGACCAGCCGATGCACGTCCAGCTCGGCGCGTACTTCTGGAAGCTGATGCAGGGCGACATGGGGAACAGCCTGTTCACCACGCGCCCGGTCTGGGACGACCTCTCCGGGCGCCTGCCCGCGACCATCGAGCTGACGCTCGCCGCGATGGCGGTCTCGACGCTGGTCGGCGTCCCGCTCGGCGTGGTCGCGGCGCTCCGGCGCAACACCTGGCTCGACCATGCCGTCCGCGTGATCACGGTCGGCGGTCTTGCGGTCGCGAGCTTCTGGCTGGCCATCCTCCTCCAGCTCCTCTTCTCCATGGAGCTCGGCTGGGCACCGCTCAATGCGCGCCTGCAGGGATTTCCGCCGCCGGCGGTGACCGGCCTGCTGACGATCGACGCGCTGATCGCTGGCAACCTCGGTGTCCTAGGCAAGGCGCTGGCCCACCTGGCGCTGCCGACCATCACGCTCGCCGTGCCCGGTCTGGCGACGCTCGTCCGCTTCACCCGCGCCGGCGTGCTCGACGTGCTGCAGTCGGGCTTCGTGCAGTACCAGCGTGCGATGGGCATTCCCTGGCGCGTCATCGTCTGGAAGTACGTGCTGCGCAACGCGCTCGTGTCGACGGTGACCCAGATCGGCCTGCTCTTCGGCATCCTCCTGGCGGGCGCGGTCGTGGTCGAGACGGTGTTCGACTGGCCGGGCATCGGCAACTACGCCTTCAACGCGATCTTCTCCTCCGACTACAATGCGATCGTCGGCTTCACGCTGTGGGCGGGTACCGTGTTCATCCTGGTCAACCTGCTCGTCGACCTGGCGCACTCAGCGATCGACCCGCGCGAGGCGCGGTCGTGAAGGCCCTCGTCTTCATCGTCAGCCGGCTCTACCGCGACCGATCGGCGTTCCTCGGCGCGCTCATCATCCTGGCGCTCGTGGTCGTCGCCCTGGCCGCGCCGCTGCTGGTCTCGCATCCCGATGCTGCCTGGGCCATGAACCCGCAGGTGCGGCTGCGCCCGCCCGGGGGCGAGTTCCTGTTCGGGACCGACCGGATGGGCGGCGACATCTACGCGCGCGTGATCTACGGCGCGCGCATCACGCTGACCATCGCCGTCGTGGCGGTCGGCGTGTCGCTGCTGATCGGGGTGCCGGTCGGGCTGGTGGCGGGCTTCTACGGTCACTGGCTCGGCGAGGTGCTGATGCGGGTGTCCGACATCTTCCTGGCCGTGCCGCAGATCGTGCTCGCGATCGCGATCGCGCTGACCCTCGGCCCGTCGATCGAGAACGTGATCCTGGCGCTATCGCTGACCTACTGGCCGTGGTTCACGCGCCTGGTCTACGCGGAGACCCAGTCGCTCAAGAACGAAGTGTTCATCGAGGCCGCCATGGCGCTCGGCGTGCCGCCATGGCGCATCATCGTGACGCACATCCTGCCGAACGTCGCGTCGCCTATCATCGTGCGCACGTCGATCGGCATGGGCTTCACCATCCTGACGGCGGCTGCGCTCGGCTTCCTTGGGCTTGGCGCGCCGCCCCCGGCGCCGGAGTGGGGCCGCATGATCTCGGAGTCGCGCGAGCACCTCCCCGACGCCTGGTGGTACGCGCTGGCGCCGGGCCTGGCGATCTTCCTGGTCGTGATGGGATTCAACCTGCTCGGCGACGGGTTGCGCGACATCCTCGACCCGCGCATCAGGCGAGCGCAGCATGGCCGCGGCTGACATCCTCGCCGTCCGCGACCTGGCGGTCGCCTTCGCGAGCGACGCCGGGCTGGCCCAGGTGCTCGACCGCGTCAACCTGACGATCCGCCGGGGCGAGGTGATGGGATTGGTGGGCGAGAGCGGCTGCGGCAAGTCGACGCTCGCGCGCGCCGTCCTCGGCGTCCTGCCGGAGAACGCCGCCCGGATCGGCGGCGGCCGGGTGATGTTCGACGGCGAGGACTTGCTGCGCATCGGACCGGAGGAGATGAGCGACAGGGTCCGCGGCCGCAGGATCACGTTCATCCCGCAGGATCCCTACGGCTCGTTCAACCCGCTCTTCAGCGTCGGCGACCAGGTGATGGAGATCATGCGCTGGAAGTCGAAGCGCCGGCCGGAGGGCGAGCGCGGATATCCCCGCGCGCGCCGCGCGGCGGATCGCGCCGAAGCGATCGAGCTGCTGCGCCAGGTGCAGATCCCCGAGCCCGAGGCCGCGCTGTCGAAGCTGCCGCACGAGTTCTCCGGCGGCCAGCGCCAGCGCCTGATGATCGCCATGGCACTGCTGCCGCAGCCGGATCTGATCATCGCGGACGAGCCGACTACGGCGCTCGACGTCACCATCCAAGCGCAGATCCTCAGGTTGCTGCGCAAGCTGGTGAAGGGGCGCGGCATCTCCGTCCTGTTCACGACGCACGACATGGGCACCGCGCACGAGATCTGCGACCGCATCACCGTGCTCTACGCCGGCCAGGAGATGGAGACGGCACCGGTCGATGCCTTCTTCGTCCGCCCGGCGCACCAGTACACCGCGCGGCTGCTCGACAGCCTGCCCAACCCCGATCGGGAGATCCGCGAGATCGGCGGCGAGATCCCGCGCCTGATCGACCCGCCGCAGGGCTGCCGCTTCCATCCGCGCTGCGCGGCGGCGACCGACATCTGCCGATCGCAGCGGCCGGACGAGCGCGCCGTCGCTGCCGGCCATGTCGTGCGCTGCCACCACCCGCACGAGGGTGCCCGCCATGCCGCTTGACGAGCGCCATGCTGGCGACGCGGCGGCGCTGCTGCGGGTCCGTGGCCTGGCGCGGCACTTCCCGATCCGCAACGCCCTCGGGCTGCGGCGCGGCTCGGTCAAGGCGCTCGACGATGTCTCGTTCGACGTGCGGCCGGGCGAGACCCTGGGCGTCGTCGGCGAGAGCGGCTGCGGCAAGTCGACCCTCGGCAAGACGCTCGCGGGCATCCATCGGCCGACGGCGGGCTCGGTGCTGTTCGAGGACGCCGAGATCGCGCCTCTGCAGGGCGCTGCGCGCCGCGTCGTGGCGCGCCGGCTGCAATACGTGCACCAGGACCCCGGCGCTTCGCTCGATCCCCGCTGGACGATCCGCCGCTCGCTGCACGAGCCGCTGATCGTGCACTCCGGCCTCTCCGAGGCGGAGCGCGAGCAGCGCGTGCGCGGCATCCTGCGGGAGGTCGGCCTGCCGCCGGACCGGCTCGATTCCTACCCGCACGAGCTGTCCGGCGGGCAGCAGCGCCGCGTCGGGTTGGCGCGCATCCTGACGCTGCAGCCTCGGCTGGTGGTGCTCGACGAGCCGACCTCCGGCCTCGACGTCTCGGTCCAGGCGACGGTGCTCAAGCTGTTCCGCTCGCTGCAGCGGCAGTTCAACCTGACCTACATCTTCATCTCGCACGATCTGGCCGTCGTCCGCATGATGTGCGACCGCGTCGCCGTCATGTATCTCGGTCGCATCGTCGAGCTCGGGCCCACGGACGCGATCTTCAAGGACCCGCGCCACCCCTATACGCGCTCGCTGCTCGCGGCGATCCCGCGCATCGGCGGTCCCCGCGTGACCGACGGCTTCGTCCTGGAGGGCGAGCCGCCGAGCCCAGGCAAGCTGCCGAGCGGCTGCCGCTTCCGCACGCGCTGCCCGAACGCCGCGCCGCAGTGCGCCGAGGCCGATCCGCCAGGACGCACCGTGGCGGAAGGACGGGTCGCGGCCTGCCATTTCGCATGAGGACGCCATGAGCCAGACAACGAAGGCGCAGCCCCTGAAGCGCGTGCTGGTGACCGGCGCGGCGTCCGGGATCGGCCGGGCGATCGCGCGCTCGCTGGTCGAGGACAGCGTCGCCGTGGTGCTGACGGACAAGGACGAGCCGACCCTCGCGCGGACCGCCAAGGAGCTCGCGCGCGGCAAGGCCCCCGTCCTCGCGCTGCCCGCCGACCTGCTCGACCCAGCCTCCGTCGATGCCATGGCGGCCCGGGCCTTCGCCGAGGGGGGACCGGTCGATGGCCTCGTGAACTGCGCCGGCATCTATCCGGTGACGCGCTTCCTCGACCTCTCGGTGGAGGAGTGGGACGCCGTCATGGGCGTCAATGTGCGCGGCCTCTTCCTGGTCACGCAGTCCGTCGTCCGGCGCATGGTTGGCTCCAAGACGGGCGGTGCCATCGTCAATATCAGCTCGACAGCGAGCCGCACCGGCCGCCCGGGCATCACGCACTACGGCGCGTCTAAAGCGGCCGTCAACCAGATCACCCGGGTGCTCGCCGTCGAGCTGGCGCCGCACGGCATCCGCGTCAACGCGGTGCTGCCCGGCGTCATCGCGACGGAGCGCGTCATGGAGATGTCGAACGCCCCGCAGGGCAGGGCCGAGTCAGAGGCGAAGCTCAAGCGCATCCCGATGGGCCGCTTCGGCGAGCCGGAGGAGATCGTCGCGATGGTCCGGTTCCTGCTTTCGCCGGCCGCCAGCTACGCGACGGGCGGGCTGTTCGTCGCCGACGGCGGCTTCTCGCTCGGCTTGCCGGCCTCGGCATACTGAGCGCCGGACGCGCGGCGCGCGTCGATCGCCCGCGCCTCGACGGCCTCGATCGCGCGCGCCTGAGCGGCGATGGCGCGTGCCGCCGGCGAGCGGAACTGGCGCCACAGCAGCACCGACAGCATGCCCGAGGTCACGCCGATGCAGACCCATGGCCCGGCGACCCACGCCAGCACCATGAGCGCCACGTAGTAGCTGCGGATGCCGGCGTTGACGCTCTCCGATGCCTGGTTCAGCACGGCCGCGATGCTCGCCACCATGCCGTCGGCCTCGGCGCCGCAATCGCCCGGCGGCGGCGCGCCGCCGATCAGCGCGAGCACGTAGTTGAACTGCCGCAGCGCCCAGGTGAACTTGAAGAAGCCGTAGATGAACACGCTGACGAGGAGCAGCGCCTTGGCCTCGAACAGCGCGCGCCCGCCCTCGCCGGCGAGGCCGAGGTCGTGCACCGCGCGGAACGCCCAGCTGAGGTTGCCGAGCATGCCGACCAGCGCCGCGAGCACGAGCATCGAGGTCGAGGCGAAGAACGAGACGCTCTGGATGGCGTGGCCGGTCAGCGCCGCGTCGGTGAAGCGCGTCTCGCGCCGGACGATCGCCGACGCCCAGGCGCGCCTGATCACGTGCATGTCGGCGTTGAGGCCGCGTCGCCCCCGCCATCCTCCGCCGAAGAGCGGGCCGTAGGCCAACCAGACCGTCAGGAGCCACGCTGCGGCGAGTGCGTCTGACAGCGCCATGTCGAACGGCATCGGGGCACCTCCGAGACGGAGGTTCGCTCGACCTGCGCTCCGCGATCAAGCGGCCGGCTCTTGCCCCGTCCAACCAGGCGCGCGGGGAGCGCCGGCGGCTGACCTATTGCTTCTTGGCTTCGGCCTTGTCCTTCTTGGCCTCGCCCTTGGCCTTCTTCTCGTCGCCCTTCTTGGCGTCGGCCTTGGCCTTCTTCTCGGCGGGCTTCTTCGCGTCGGCCTTGGCCGGCGCGGCCTCGCTCGGCTTTGCTGCAGCGGCGGCTGCCGGGGCAGCACCGGATGCCGGGGCGCCCAGGCCCGCGAAGCGCTTGTTGAACTTCGCCACCTGGCCTGCGGTATCGAGCATGCGCGAGTTGCCGCCGGTCCAGGCGGGATGCGACTTCGGGTCAATGTCCAGGCGCATGGTTTCGCCCGGCTTGCCCCAGGTGGAGCGAGTCTTGAACGAGGTCCCGTCGGTCATGATGACGTTGATCTCGTGGTACTTGGGATGGATCCCATCCTTCATCGTCGATCTCCCGGATGGGGCGGCCGTTCTTGCGGGCGCCCGGGGGTCGCTGGGGGAACCTTGCTGGCGTCGGCTCGGGCATCGACTGCGGTACGGCACGCTGCGCCGTGCGGTCGCCGACGCCAGCGACCGTCAATCGCCCGCCTCGGAAAGAGGCGGGACAACTAGCGGAACCGCCTCGTCCTGGCAAGCCTCAAGCGGGGCCTCAAGCGGGGCCTCAAGCGGGGCCTCAAGCGGGGTCCCAAAGGGGGGGCCAAGGGCGGCCGTAGCGCCGATCTCCAGGCCGGTGGCGGTTAGGGCTTGGCCGAGATCGGATGCATGGATGATCAGGGGCTGCGCATGTTCCCCGCGCACCAGCCAGATTGCCCTGGCCCGGCATTCGGCGGCTGACCGCCGGAGCGCAGCGCATTGGACGAGCGCCAGAAGGGCGCGCTCGTCGCTCGACAGGCGGGCGCAGCACGCCGGGCGGACGACGAGCGGCCGGCGCGCGCCGACGGCCAGTGCTGCGACGAATGCCGCCAACGTGCCGGTCGCCACCCTGCCTTGCGATGGGCCGAGGCTCGCGGCGAAGGTGTTCCAGGTGCTTTCCCATTGCGCTTCGGCGCCCGCGTCGCCGCGTGCCGTCGCGCGCCAGCCCGCGACCCAGCCGCGCAGGCCGACGATAAGGGCCTGCGCTGCCCGAGGCAGGCTGCCGAGCGGCGAGTGGCTGGCCGGAAGGAGGGAGAAGACCATCGGCATGCTGCACCTCTCCGTCTATGCTAATGCAACGCACTCGCATTAACAAGACGGGCCGGCTGCATTGCTCTGGAACAGAGTCCATTGCTATTGACACCCGTCACGCCGGGCGCCCCGGTGACGGCATCGGGCGCCAAACTTCCCAGCATCCAAGGATTGCACCAGAAAATGGCATCGGACAGCCGCACTTCGAGCGCGGGCGCCGACCGGATCGAGCGTCCGAAGAGCC
>JAEULF010000461.1 GCA_016793965.1 Alphaproteobacteria bacterium
CAGCAGGACCTCGCGCTCCTGCAGCGCCTCGCGCACCAGGCGGAACTCGTACTGCTCGAGGTAGCGCAGCCCGCCGTGGATCAGCTTCGAGGAGGCCGATGAGGTCGCCGACGCGATGTCCGACGCCTCGACCAGCAGCACCTTCAGGCCACGGCCGGCGGCGTCGCGCGCGATGCCGCAACCGTTCACCCCGCCCCCGACGACGAGCAGGTCGTACGCGTCCATCGCTAGATGATCTTCTTCCGAATGGCGTTGACGGCAACCTCGGCGACGATCACTACGACGAAGATGGTCAGCAGGATCATCGCCACGCGGTCCCAATAGAAGAAGTTGAGGGCATCGTCGAGGGCCACGCCGATACCCCCCGCCCCGACCAGGCCAAGGACGGCGGATTCCCGAACATTGATGTCCCAGCGCAGCAGGCTGATCGACCAGAAGGACGGCTGCACCTGCGGCCAGTAGCCTTTCAGCAGGATCGAAAGCCAGGGCGCCCCGACGGCGCGCAATGCCTCGATGGGGCCCTTGTGTGTCTCCTCCAGGGCCTCGGCCAGGAGCTTGCCGACGAAGCCGACCGACCGGAAGGCGATAGCCAGCGTCCCAGCCAGTGCGCCCGGCCCGAACACGGCGACGAAGAGAAGCGCCCAGACCAGCGAGTTGACCGAGCGCGAGGAGACAAGGATCAGCTGACCGAGCCAGTTGAGCGCCGGATGAGGCGTGATCGTCCGCGCGGTCAGCAACCCCACCGGGACTGCCATGACGAGGGTGAGGATCGTGCCGAGCGTGGCGATGTGGAGCGTCTCGACCAGCGTCTCGTGGATCGCCCGGGGGTAGTGCGCGTAGTCGATCGGCCACATGCGCACGAGCAGGTCCGCCATCTGCTCCGGCGCGTCGTAGAGGAACTCCGGGATGACCTCGATGGTGTCGATCGACCAGACGATCGCAGCGACGATCGCCAGATAGACGGAGAAGCGGGCGACCCGCTCGGCCGGCGTGAAGCGCTGCCACTCACGCGCGACGGCAGAGGCTTCGGCGGCCCTCATTGCGGGATGCTCACTGGAATGTCCGACGCAGCCAGTTGGAGAAGATCTCCGCTGCGAAGATCAGCGCGATGATCGCGATCAGGATGGCGCACACGTAGTCGTAGTCGAACCGCTTGAAGGCCGCGAACAAGGTGCCGCCGATGCCGCCTGCGCCGACGATCCCGACCATGGTCGAGTTCCGCAGGTTCGAGTCGAGCTGATAGAGCGAGAAGCCGATGAAGCGCGCCATGACCTGGGGCAGGACGCCAAACGTCATCACGTTCATGAACGAGGCCCCGGTCGAACGTACGGCCTCCACCTGCTTCAGCGAGATCTCCTCGATCGCCTCGGCGAAGAGCTTGCCGATGAAGCCGATCGAGGCGACAACGAGGGCCAGGACGCCCGCGAGCGCGCCGAAGCCGACGGCCTTGACGAACATGATGGCGACGATGACCGGGTGCAGCGACCGGCACGCGCCGATGAACACGCGCATGGGAACCGTGACGCTCGCCGGCATCAGGTTGCGCGCAGCGAGGACGCCGACCGGGAGCGAGATGGCGATGCCGAGCGCCGAGGCCAGCACCGCGATCTGCATGCTCTCCAGCAATCCCTTCAGCAGCAGCTCCCAGCGCGTGAAGTTCGGCGGGACCATGCGGCCGATGAAGCGAGCTCCCTCGTCCATCCCGATGAGGAAGCGCTCCCACGAGATGCCGAGCAGGCTTGCCGCATAGATCACGTAGGCCGCGACCGCGAGAAGCGCGATCCTCTTCGGCCAGCTCGGCACGAAGGCACGGCGCGGAGCCGCTCCGGGCGATCCTGCCGCGGCCGTCACAGCCAGGACTCCCCGCCGTAGATCTGCTTCAGGTGCTCGTCGCGCAGCGCGCCCGGCGGGCCGTCGAACACGATGGCGCCGCCCGACATGCCGACGATCCGCGTGCAGAACCGCTTCGCGAGCTCGACGTTGTGGATGTTGACGATCACCGGGATCGAGCGCCGGCCTGCGAGGCCGGTGAGCAGCTCCATGATCTCCACGGCCGTCTTCGGGTCGAGCGACGAGGTCGGTTCGTCGGCCAGGATGAGGTCGGGATCCTGCATGACGGCGCGCGCGATTCCGACGCGTTGGCGCTGCCCGCCGGAAAGCGCGTCCGCGCGGCGGTTCGCGAACTCGCCGAGGCCGATCGCGTCGAGCAGGCCGAACGCGTCCTCGATGTCGGACTGCCGATAGCGGCGGAGCCAGGCATCGAGCGCCGACATGTACCCGAGCCGACCGCACAGGACGTTCTCCATGACGGTCAGCCGCTCGACCAGGTTGTACTCCTGGAAGACCATGCCGATGCGCCGACGGGCGGCACGCAGGGTCGCGCCGCGAAGCTTGGTGAGATCCACGCCATTGAGACGGACCTCACCTGCCGTCGGCTCGACCAGGCGGTTGATGCAGCGGATCAGCGTGCTCTTGCCGGTGCCCGAGGGTCCGATCACGGCAAGGAAGCCTTGACCGTCCATGGTCAAGTCGATGCCCTTCAGCACCAGCTTGCCGCGCGTGTACTCCTTGGCAAGCCCGCGAATGACGAGCGAGCGGCTCCCGGCTCCACGGGAGCCGCTCGCGGTCGCGACCACCTGAGCGAGGGCCATTCAGTTCTTCTTCTGCTGCGCCTTCTTGGCAGCGGCCTCGGCTTCCTTCCGCGCCTCGGCGTCGAAGGCGGCGCGGTTGTACGGCGCGTTGGCCTTTTCCGCCACCTTGCGCACCGGCGCCCAGTCTTTCTGGTAGGTGACCGGCACGAAGCGGTCGTCGCCTTGCAGCTCCTTCTTCATCTCCTCGGTGAAGCGGTAGTCGATGAAGCACTTCACCAGTTTCTGGGCGAACTCCGGCTTCAGGTCATGAGCATAGGCGAAGCTTGAGGTCGGGAACGGATCGCTCAGCCACACCGTCCGAAAAGTCTCGGCCTTGAGCTGGCCCCTGTTGATCATGCGCTTGAAGACGTCAGACGCGACCGGTGCGGCGTCATAGTCGCCGGAGTTGACGCCCATCGCCGAGCGGTCGTGGCCGCCCGAATAGATCACCTTGTAGTCCGTATCCGGGACGACGCCGAGATCAGGGAACAGGGCGCGCGGCGCCAGGTTGCCGGAGTTGGACGTGGCCGACGTGTGCGCGACCTTCTTGCCCTTGAGGTCGGTCAGGACCTTGATCGGCCCGTCGGCGCGCGCGATCACCTGCAGCTTGTAGCTCTCGAAACCCTCGGCGTTGCCCTTGACCGCGAAGGGGACGGCGCCAGCCAAGTTGACGGCGAAGGCCGTGGGCCCCGTAGAGAAGCCGCCGACATGCAAGCGTCCCGAGCGCATCGCCTCGATCTCGGCAGCGTTGGACGTCACCTGGAAATAGACAGTGCGCTTGCCCGTGCATTGCGACAAGTAGCCGAGGAACGGCTTGAAGATGTTCTCGTAGACTGCGGGATCCTCGACCGGCGTATACGTGAACACCAGGGTCGAGGGGTCTTTCCGCTTGCTCGCGTCCTTCGGTGGGTCGGCCACCATGTCCTTGTTCTCGTCGCAGAAGAGTTCGTCGAGCTCGCCGCGATGGGCACAAGCTTGCGCTGAGGCGGCGGACGCTGTCGCGCAAAGAGCGCCGACAGCGGCAACGGCGAAGGTCGTCATTCGGCGAATCATTGCTTGCTTCCTCCCCAATTCGCCGCGTCTCCCGAGCAATCGCGCTCGCGACGTGACGATTTTGTTACCGTTACGAGACAGTAGGCGGCCCGTCGTCCTTGGGTCAATCGCGACGGGCAGCAATGAGCCCGTCCGCAAGCTCGGCGAACCCGGCGGCCTCCGCGCCGTCCGTCACGAAGGCCGGGTGCATGACCATACGGTCGAGGAAGTTGCGCACGTTCGCCACGCCGACGCCGTTCTCGAAGGCCGCGAACATCGGCTCGTCATTCGCGGAATCGCCGACGAAGGCGAGCTGCGCCCGGGCAGCGGCGTGGTCGAGGTCGAGGCTCCAAGCCTCCGCGAACAGCCGCTTGGTCATGCCGAGCTTGTCATAGGCGCCGAACCAGCCGTTGACATGGATGGAGCTGACCTTCGCAACCGCTCCGGCCTCCGCGAACATTGCCGCGATCCTGTCGATGGCGGCGCGCGGCAGCGCCGGCACGTCCTCGGCGAAGTCGATGGCAAGGTCGGCCTCGCGATAGGCCTGGTCGGACGCCACCGCCGCGCCCGGCACCGCCGCTGGGATTGCCTTAGCCAGCGCTTCGAGCTTGGCGCGGTCGGCCCGCCGCTGCGCCTCCGGCACCCACCAACGCCTGATCATGCGCCTGGCCTGATGGTCGTAGCGGAACCAGAAGGCGCCGTTCTCGCCGACCACCGCCGCCACGGGCCAGAAGCGCGCGATCATGTCGCACCAGCCGGCGGGCCGTCCGGTCACCGGCACGACCGCCAGTCCCGCGGCCTGGAGGCGCTCCATGGCGGCGTAGCTCGCCGCTGGCAGCTTGCCCTGCGCGGTCATGGTATCGTCGATGTCGGCCAGCAGGTAGCGGACGGCCTTGCGCTGCGCGGCTGGCATGGCGGAGAACGGGCGCAGGCGCCCAATCGGGTGATCGGTCATGCGGCAGCACGGTAGGCCGCCAGACCGATCGCGGTCAAACTGGGATGCGGACCGATGCAGCTCCCGACCGACGCGGTGCTGGCGCTCATCGACCTGCAACAGGCGATCGACGCACCCTACTGGGGGCCGCGCAACAATCCGGACGCCGAGGCTAGAGCCGCGACGCTGCTCGCCTGCTGGCGTCGCACCGGCCGGCCGATCGTCCATGTCCGTCACGACTCCACGCTCCCCGGCTCCGCCTACCGGCCAGGCCAGCCTGGGAACGACTTCAAGCCGATTGTGGCGCCCCTGCCCGGCGAGGTCGTCGTCGCCAAGCGGACGAACAGCGCCTTCATCGGGACTGACCTGGAGGCGCGCTTGCGCGTTGCCGGGCGGACAACGCTCGTCCTGTGCGGCGTCGCCACCAGCAACTCGCTCGAGGCGACGGCACGCATGGCCGGCAATCTCGGCTTCGTGACCTATGTCGTGGCCGATGCATGCTTCACGTTTGATAAGCGGACCCTGGATGGCCGCCTCGTCGCCGCCGAGGACGTGCATGGCCTGTCGCTGGCACACCTGCACGGCGAGTACGCGACGGTCGTGGACTCGAGCTGGGTGCGACGCGAGGCAGGCTGCGGGTGAAGGCTAAGGCGGCGGCCTGGAGATCAACGGCACGAACCGCACCGGCAGAAGCGAGCGCTCGCTGATCCGGCCATCCGCATCCTTGGCGACGACGTGCAGCACCTGGTCCTCGATGAAGGGCAGGCCCCGGAAGGTCTTGGTCCGGCCGAGCGGCAGCACGAGGCGCCCGCCGGGCTTCAACTGCTCGACCAGGGCCGGCGGCACGGCGCGCGCAGCGGCCGTGACCATGATGCCGTCGAACGGCGCCTTGTCAGGCCAGCCGAGCGCTCCGTCCGCGTGCCGCACGTGGACATTGGCATAGCCAAGCTGCGACAGGCGGGCGCGGGCCGCGACAGCGAGCGGCTCCAGCGTCTCGATCGTGCACACTTCCGCCGCCAAGAGGGACAGGATCGCAGCCTGGTAGCCCGACCCCGTGCCGATCTCCAGCACGCGATGGCTTGGAAGAACCTCCAGCAGGTCGGTCATCACCGCGACGATGCCGGGCTGCGAGATCGTCTGGCCGCAGGCGATCGGCAGCGGCGCGTTGCGGAAGGCCTTGCCGCGCTGCTCCGGCGGCACGAACGCGTCGCGCGGGACCGCCGCCATTGCCGCGATCACCTGCGCCGACACCTCGTCCCTCCCGAGCGCGGATGCAAGCGCGCGCACCTGGGCGCGGATCGTGGCGATCATGTCGTCGCGCTCGGCAGACATCGGATTCCGTCGTCGCCTCGACCATGCGCGGCGCAAGCCGCAAACAAGAACGGCGGCCCAAGGGCCGCCGCTCGATCGCTCCAACCGGAAGCGCTGACCAGGCTATCGCCCGTCAGCCGGCTTTCAGGTTCGTCGCAGCAGACTTGCCGCGCTCGGTGGTCACGTCGAAGCTCACCTTCTGCCCTTCGACGAGCGAGCCCATCCCCGCGCGCTCGACGGCGGTGATGTGGACGAAGACGTCCTTCGAGCCGTCGCTCGGCTGGATGAAGCCATAGCCCTTCTGGGTGTTGAACCACTTCACGGTACCCGTAGCCATGCAGGCCTCCTCGGAGGGGGTGCGGCCGGGATCGCCCCCGGCCCGCAGCTCGACCGCGCGCCCATCGCGCGACCGCCGACGACGACTTTTGGTGGTTGGCTGGAGACGTCGCCGTGTGGCGGTCGTAGCTCGCAAGACAGGCCAAAACTCGATGTCGCTCGGCAGATTTGGCGTGAGGGACTGAGGCTGTCAAGCGCTCGGCCCCAAGGCTTTTCCCCGGCCCTACGCGGAGCCCGGGGTCCCCCGCGGCCGCCAACCGCAGCCGGGCAACGGAGCGCCGAATGCCCGACCAGGAATCGAAAACGGCGGCCCGAAGGCCGCCGTTCCCATTCGTTCGATCGTGAAGAGCCGTTCAAGCGGCCTTCAGGTTCGTCGCGGCCGACTTGCCGCGCTCCGTGGTCACCTCGAAGCTGACCTTCTGTCCCTCGACGAGGGAACCCATCCCCGCGCGCTCGACGGCAGTGATATGGACGAAGACGTCCTTCGAGCCGTCGCTCGGCTGGATGAAGCCGAAGCCCTTCTGGGTGTTGAACCACTTCACGGTACCAACAGGCATGGTAGCCTCACTCACTCTTGTGGCGCTGCCGGACGCACGCGCCCGGCGGGGCGCAAAGCCCGATCGCGCGACCATCGCGCGACCGCCGACGACGACTTTTGGTGGTTGACTGGAGACGTCGCCGCAAGGCGGTCGGAGCTCGCAAGGCAGGCCAAAATTCGGAGTCGCTGCGCAAATTGCCGCGAATGACAGGTCCAAGTCAAGGGCGCCAGATCCAGCGAGATTCCTGGATTCTCGGCACATGCACCACTGTTGATCGCTGCCCGAATTGGCGACCTTAGGTCTCCCGGCAGACAATGCGCAGGCTCGGTCTTGCCGAAGAGGAGTTGATGCAAGCGAAACCCAGCTCGTTCGATTTCATCATCGTCGGCGCGGGCTCGGCCGGCTGCGTCCTGGCCAACCGGCTGACGGCCTCCGGTCGCCGCAACGTCTTGCTGCTTGAAGCCGGCGGCGAGGACCGCAATCCGTGGATCCATGTCCCGCTGGGCTATGGCAAGTTGTTCCAGGATCCGCGCGTCAACTGGCGGTACGCTGGAGAGAAAGAGCCTGGGCTCGACGGCCGGGCGATCGTTCATCCGCGCGGGCGCGTTCTCGGCGGATCGAGCGCCATCAACGGGCTCGTCTACGTACGCGGCCAGCGGCAGGATTTCGACCGCTGGCGCAGTCTCGGCAATCCGGGCTGGGCCTATGACGACGTGCTGCCCTATTTCAAGCGGGCCGAGGATTTCGCCGGCGGCGCGGACGCATGGCACGGCGTCGGCGGCCCCCTCGCGGTCTCGGCGCCGCGCGAGCCGCACCCGCTGTGCGACGCGTTCATCGCGGCCGCGCAGGAAGCGGGCATCCCGCGCAACGACGACTTCAACGGCGCGACGCAGGACGGTGCCGGCTACTTCCAGATGACCGCGCGTCGCGGCCGGCGCTGCTCGACCGCCATCGGCTACCTGCGGCCCGTGCGCGGCCGAAGCAACCTCGCCGTCGTCACCGAGGCCCGGGCCACGCGCGTCCTGGTCGAGGGACGGCGCGCCGTCGGCGTCGCCTACCGGAAGGACGGGACGGACCGCATCGCGCGGGCGCGCGCGATCATCCTCGCCGCCGGCGCCATCGCTTCCCCGCAGCTTCTCCAGCTCTCCGGCATCGGGCCGGCGCCCCTGCTGCAAGCCCACGGCATCCCTGTCGTCGCGGACATGCCGGGCGTGGGCGACGGGCTGCAGGACCATCTGCAGGTGCGCATGGTCTTCCGCTGCCGGCAGCCGGTGACCATCAACGACGACTTGCGGACCCTTCCTGGCCGGATCCGGGCCGGACTGCGCTACCTCCTCTGGCGCAAGGGCGCCCTGACGGTCAGCGCCGGCTACGCCGGCGGCTTCTTCCGTGCCGATCCGTCGGTCGAATCGCCAGACGTGCAGTGCCATTTCATCATCTTCTCGACCGACCGCATGGGCGACCGGCTGCACGACTTCTCCGGCTTCACGGCGTCGATCTGCGCCTTGCGGCCGGAAAGCCGCGGCTGGGTGAGGGTCAGGAGCGCCGATCCCGCGGCGCCTCCGGCGATCCAGGCGAACTACCTGGCCGCCGAAGCGGACCGGCGCACCACCGTCGCAGGCTTGCGGATCTTGCGCCGGATCATGCAGGCGCCGGCGATGGCGCCGTGGGTCGCAGCCGAGCACGAACCGGGCCCCGACGCAGCCAGCGACGATGCCTTGCTGGCCCACGCGCGGGCCAAGGGCAGCACGATCTATCACCCGTCCTCGACCTGCCGCATGGGCGGCGACCCGCAGGCCGTGGTCGACGCGCGGCTGCGCGTGCGCGGCATCGACGGCCTGCGCGTCGCGGACGGCTCCGTCATGCCGACCCTGGTCTCGGGCAACACCAATGCCGCGATCGTCATGATCGCCGAGAAGGCCGCGGACATGATCCTGGCGGATGCCCGATAGGGACTTGCTGGCGACGGTGCGGTTCGCCCATCCTGCCGTCCCATTTCTGCAGGATCCGGAGCCGGGCATGAAGCTGTTCGACCTGAAGGGCCGCGTCGCGATCGTGACGGGCGGCAATGGCGGCATCGGGCTCGGCATGGCGCGCGGCCTGGCCGGCGCCGGCGCGACAATCCTCGTCGCCGGACGGAGCAAGGCGAAGGGCGAGAGAGCGGTCCAGGAGTTGAAGGCGCTCGGCGCGGAGAGCGCCTTCCTGGCCGCCGACGTGACAAAAGAGGCGGAGTGCAGGGCCCTGGTCGCCTCGACTGTCGACCGCTTCGGCCGGCTCGACATCCTCGTGAACAACGCCGGCACGAACGACCGGAAGAAGCCGGAGGCCTACGCGCTCGCCGAATGGCACGCGCTGATAGACGCCAACCTGACCAGCGCCTATGCCTGCTCCGTCGCGGCCTATCCGGCGATGCAGAAGGCCAAAGCCGGCAAGATCATCAATATCGGCTCGATGACGTCGATCTTCGGCGTGCCCTTCGCCGCGCCTTACGCCGCGGCCAAGGGCGGCGTCGTGCAGCTGACCAAGTCGCTGGCGACGTCCTGGGCCAAGGACAACATCCAGGTCAACGCCGTGCTGCCGGGCTGGATCGACACCGACCTGACCAAGCAGGCGCGCATCCAGGTGGAGGGACTGCACGATCGGGTGGTCGCGCGCACGCCGGCCGGCCGCTGGGGCCTGCCGGCCGACTTCGCCGGCGTCGCCGTGTTCCTCGCCTCCCCGGCCTCGGACTTCGTCACCGGCGCGTCGATCGCCGTCGACGGCGGCTACTCCTCGCAAGGATGAACGCCGAGACCGCCTCCCCTGCCGAGCGGGCAGGAGAGGCGGCGACCGCGGTCACTGCGCCTCGGCGAACTTCTTCTCGGCCTCCTTGAGCGCCGTCATGGCATCGGCGTTCTGCACGACGACGCGATGCGTCGCCTCGTTGAGCACGGTCTGCAGCGTGCGCGTGTTGCAGCGCATCAGCTCGATCCAGCTCCAGCTCGACCAGGAATCGACGACGACCTTCATCCAGTCGCCGCCCGCCTTGGCGACGTCGGGATCGCTCATCATCGAGCGCAGGGTCGGGATCTGGCCGCCCGCCGTCGACCAGAGCTTGACGCCCTCGGCGCCGACCATGAAGTCGATCCACTTCGTCGCGGCATCGAGGCGCGGCGACTTCGCCCAGGCGGTGATCCACCAGCCGCTGACGGGCATCGGCCCGCTCTTGGTGCCGCCCCAGGTCGGCCAAGGCAGGACGCCGATGTTGTCCCGGCCGTAGGCAACCTTCCCCGCCATGCCGCTGTACCGCAGGATCGAGCCGATCGCCATGGCGTAGCGGCCGGCGATGAACTGGTCGGTGATGTCGTCGACGTTGTAGGTCAGCGACTCCTGCGGCGCCACCTTGTCCTTGGCGACCAGGTCCGCCGTCAGGCGCAGGCCGCGCTCGCCGGCCGGCGTCGCGAAGCGCGCCTTGCAGTCGTCCTCCATCGGCTTGTCGAGCTCGACCATGCTCATCAGGACGGGCGTTGTCTCCGTCTTCGCCGGCGACAGCGGCAGGCCGAAGCCCCAGACGTCGATGCGGCCGTCCTTGTCCTTGTCGACCGTCAGCTTGCGCGCCGCCTCCCTGATCGCCTCCCAGCTCTTGAGGCTCGTCGGGTCGATCCCGGCCTCCTTGAGCAGGTCCTTGCGGTAGTAGACGACGCTGGCGCCGTGGAAGAGCGGCAGCGCATAGAGCTTGGCCCCGTCCTTCGCCGCGTCGAAACCGGCCTTGACGAAGAAGTCGTCGCGCTTGGACTGCGGCCACTTCGAGACCAGCAGCGCGCCAAGGTCGGCGCCAGCGCCGGACTGCAGCAGGCCGCCGATGTTCTTGGCGTCGATCCAGACGACGTCGGGGTTCGAGCCGGTGCGGTGGCCGAGGAAGAACTTCGGCGGCATCTGCGCGAAATCCTGCGGCTCGACCTTGACCTTGATGCCAGGGTTTGCCGACTCGAAGCGCTCGATCATCTGCTTCAGCGCGACCTCGCGCGGCGAGGTCTTGTTGGGATCGAGGAACGTCCACATGGTGACGGTGGTCTGCGCGGCGGCTGCGCCCGCGCCGAGGGCAACGGTCACGACCGTCGCGGCCAGCATGGCCTTCATGCATCTCATCCTAGCTTCCTCCCGTTTCTCTCGTTGACGCCGTGGCTCAATGCGTGCCGTCGAGCACCGCGCCCTGCGCTTTGAGCCGATCGCGCAGGGCCGGAACGGAAAGCTGGCGCAGCGACGTGCCCTCGGCCGCGCAGAGCGCCGCCGCCGTGCCCGCCGCCTGGCCCATGCCCATGCAGGTTCCCATGACGCGGGCCGAGCCGTGCGCCTCGCGCGTCGCGGAGAGGCAGCGGCCGGCGACCAGGAGGTTCGAGGTATCGCGCGGCAGGAGGCAGCCGAAGGGAACGTCGTAGGAGCCGCCGTCCTTGATCATCTCGCGCCGGTGGGCGCTGCCCGCCCCGTGCACGTCGAGCTCGTGCGCGCCCTTGGCGATGCCGTCCGCGCGCTTCCTGCCCTGCAGCACGTCGTCGCGAGAGAGGACGGCTTCGCCCATGATCCGGCGCGTCTCGCGGATGCCGATGCGCGGCGCGATCCCGGAGAAATGCGCGCGCTCGAATCCCGGCACCCGGCGCCGCAGGAACTTGGCGCAGGCCCACACCTGGTCCAGCAGGTCAGGCAGCGCCTGAGAGAGCCGGGCCGTGTCCGTGGCGTCCAGGTTGGCGATCCGCGTGGTGTTGAGGCTGACCTCCTTGCGCTGCGTCGAGACCGGGCAGACCGCGAGAATGCCGCAGGGGAAGAGCTCGCCCCGCGCGATCGCCTCGGCGACGAAGGGACCTTTGCCGTCGAAGAACACCGACGGGACGCCCTGGCGGTAGAGCGCCTCGGCGCATTCGGCCTTGCTGCGCGGCTCGAGCAGGCACTCGCCGAGGCCGACATGCTCGGGATGGCG
>JAEULF010000372.1 GCA_016793965.1 Alphaproteobacteria bacterium
TGGCGCGGCCCTGGGGCGGCGGCGATGGCAGGCGACGGGGAGCGCGACGACGCGTCCGGAGCGGCCGAGGCGCCCCACTACCACGGCCATCGCCAGAGGTTGCGCGCACGCTTCCTGGCGGGCCCCGAGGACGCGCTGCCGGACTACGAGCTGCTCGAGCTTCTCCTCGCGACCGCGATACCGCGCCGCGACGTGAAGCCGCTCGCCAAGGCGCTGCTCGCGCGCTTCGGCAGCTTCGCCGGGGTCGTCAGCGCTCCCGCCGAGGAGCTCGCCGCATTCGACGGTCTTGGCGACGCCTCCGTCGCCGCGCTCAAGGTGGCCCGGGCAGCCGCAATCCGCCTGGCCCGCCAGGAGGCGATGACGCGGCCGGTGGTGACGTCATGGCAGCAGCTCCTGGACTACTGCCGCGCCGCGATGGCCCATGAGCGGGTCGAGGAGTTCCGCCTGCTCTTCCTCGACCGGCAGAACCGGCTGATCGCCGACGAGCGCCAGCAGCGCGGCACGGTCGACCACACGCCTGTCTATCCGCGCGAGGTCGCCAAGCGGGCGCTGGAGCTCGGCGCCTCGGCCGTGATCCTGGTGCACAACCATCCCTCCGGCGACCCGACGCCGTCCAAAGCGGACGTCGCCATGACCCGCGAGGTGAAGGAAGCCCTCAAGGCGATCGGCGTCGCCCTGCACGACCATCTGGTCATCGGCCGGGCAGGGGAGGCCAGCCTGCGTGCCCTGGGCTTGCTGTGACTTTCGGGCGTCGCGCCATGCGAGCAATTCCTTAACCACAATTTTGATTTTTGCGCGTACGCATCGGGTGCTAGAAAAAATGCGTCCTCGCGCAACGGGTCGAGGGGGATGATTTGACCTCGCGCCGAAGCTTCCTGTGCCTCGCAGGCCGTGCGGTCGTTGCCACGGCCGCCACGAGCGCGCTCTGCGCCTGCGGCAACCTCAATTGGGTCTGGGACGAGCCGCCGCGCCGCAAGCTCGGAGCGCGGATCGACGACGGCAGCCCGCGCGTCCTCAACCTCGCCCATCGCAGCGGCGAGCATGTCGAGCAGGTCTACAAGGTCGCCGGCACCTACCGGCGCGACGCGCTGCGCGAGATCGAGTTCATGCTGCGCGACCGCGAGGCCGAGCAGGTGGCGGTGATCGACCTGCGGCTTCTCGACGTGCTGGCGGAGCTGCAGGAGACGTTCGGCCCTGGGCGGCCGATCGAGGTCCTCTCCGGCTTCCGCTCCGAGCGGACGAACGCGAAGCTGCGCCAGCGCAACCGCAACGCGGCGCGCAACAGCCTGCACACCCGCGGCCAGGCGGTCGATATCCGCATCCCCGGAGTCGACCGGCGCGAGATCTTCGAGGCGGCGGCGGAGCTCAAGGCCGGCGGCGTCGGCCTCTATCGCGGCGAGAGCTTCGTCCATGTCGATGTCGGGCCGGTCCGCACCTGGACCTGATCCGCCGCCCGATCTGCGGTAGGATGCCGCGCATGGCCGAAGCGACGCTCTACGACCGAGACTACTACGCCTGGACCCAGGATCAGGCAGCGCGATTGCGCCGCTTGGCGGGCGAGCGCGCGAACCTCGACCTCGACCTCGAGAACCTTGCGGAGGAGGTCGAGAGCATGGGCGCGTCGGACTTGCGCGAGGTCGAGAGCGACCTCGCCAATGTGCTCGCCCATTTGCTGAAACTGGAGCTGTCCCCGGCCAGGGATCTTCGCGACCATTGGCGCGCCGAGATCGGCCTATGGCGCGGCAAGATCGCCCTGCTGCTCGACCAGAGCCCCAGCTTGCGCGGGCGCCTGCGGTCGGACAGGGCGTGGAACCTTGCCCGGCGCGTCGCGGCGCTCAGCCTGAAGGCCGACGGCCTGGGCAAGCGCGACCTGCCGACGGCTTGTCCGTACGATCTGGGAGTTGCTCTGAGCGACGACTAGGAGCCGCCCAGCCGTCACGGCTTGCCGGGACCGGAGGACTGAAGCCGAGAGCAGCGGCGCGTCGAGCGCGCCGGCGCCCCTCAGCTCGCGACGGCCGTCGCGGCGCCCCCGGCGGCCGCCACCTTCGGCGGCTCGACGCGGCCGCCGGCGGAGGGCGGGTCGCGCAGCACGTAGCCGCGGCCCCAGACCGTCTCGATGTAGTTCTCGCCGCCGGTCGCGGCGGCCAGCTTCTTGCGCAGCTTGCAGACGAAGACGTCGATGATCTTGAGCTCCGGCTCGTCCATGCCGCCGTAGAGATGGTTGAGGAACATCTCCTTGGTCAGCGTCGTGCCCTTGCGGAGCGAGAGCAGCTCGAGGATGCCGTACTCCTTGCCGGTCAGGTGCAAGGGCTGGCTCTCGACCTCGACCGTGCGGGTGTCGAGGTTCACGGTCAGGCGTCCGGTGCGGATGATCGATTCCGAGTGGCCCTTCGAGCGGCGCACGATCGCTTGGATGCGCGCCAGGAACTCGCGCTTGTCGAAGGGCTTGGTGAGATAGTCATCGGCCCCGAATCCCAGGCCCTTGATCTTGTTGTCCAGCTCCGAGAGCCCGGACAGGATGAGAATCGGTGTCTTCACCCGGCTGGCCCTGAGGCGCCGGAGCACCTCGTAGCCATCAATGTCGGGGAGCATCAGGTCGAGGACGATGATGTCGTAGTCGTAGATCTTGCCGATCTCGAGGCCGTCCTCGCCGAGATCCGTCGTATCGACGATGAAGCCCTCGGACTTGAGCATCATCTCGATGCTCTTGGCCATTGCGGCATCGTCTTCAACCAGGAGAACGCGCATGGTCTGTCCCCTCTTCCGCCGGGCCGGTCCGCCGGAGCGGCATTAACCTACCCTCGTTAACCACGTTTGTCCAAGAATGGTTAACGAACGCTTACCCCTGGTAACCTTACCGTGCTTAACGGCGCCTTAAGCCCGGGGACGGCACTCTCTGGCCTTGAGATAAGCGCGGAATCCTGCGGGTTTCGTGCGGCGCGAGGGCAGCTCGGCTGCGCAGGGGAACCCCGGGGGGCAGGAGGCAGTCATGGCGGTCGCGGGCCTCGTCGAGGAGATCAGTCGCATCCAAAGCGTCCGGGTGCACGGTCATGTCGCCTCCGTCCAGGGACTGATGCTGGAGGTGGGCGGCGTCGAGCGCCTGCTCTCTGTCGGCAGCCGGCTGCAGATCGAGGGCCGCGACGGGCGCCTGCTGCGCGGCGAGGTCGTCGGCTTCCGCAACGGGAAAGCGCTCGTCATGCCCTATGGCAGCGTCGACGGCGTCGGCCTGGGCTGCCGCGCCTACGTCGCCGAGGACGAGAGCTTCATCCGCCCGGACGGCCGCTGGCTCGGCCGCGTCGTCAACGCGCTCGCCGAGCCGATCGACAACGGCCCGCCGCTGCCCCAGGGCCGCACCTCGTACAAGATCCGCGCCGAGCCGCCGCCCGCGCACAAGCGCCGGCGCGTCGGCGCAAAGCTCGATCTCGGCGTGCGCGCCGTGAACTCGTTCCTGACGGCCTGCCAGGGCCAGCGCATGGGCATCTTCGCCGGCTCGGGCATCGGCAAGTCGATCCTGCTCTCGATGTTCGCGCGCTTCACGGCGGCCGACGTCATCGTCATCGGCCTGGTCGGCGAGCGCGGCCGCGAGGTGCAGGAGTTCCTGGAGGACGACCTGGGGCCAGAGGGCCTCGCCCGCTCGGTCGTCGTCGTCGCGACATCCGACGAGCCGCCGCTGATGCGCCGTCAGGCCGCCCACATGACCATGGCCATCGCCGAGTATTTCCGCGACCAGGGCAACCAGGTGCTCTGCCTGATGGACAGCGTCACGCGCTTCGCCATGTCGATGCGCGAGATCGGGCTGTCCACCGGCGAGCCGCCGGCGAACAAGGGCTACACGCCGTCCGTGTTCTCCGAGCTGCCGCGCCTGCTCGAGCGCGCCGGTCCCGGAACCGCCGAGGGCAGCATCACCGGCCTGTTCACGGTCCTGGTCGAGGGCGACGACGTCAACGAGCCGGTCTCCGACGCCGTGCGCGGCATCATCGACGGCCATATCGTGCTCGATCGCGGCATCGCCGACCGCGGCCGCTACCCGGCGATCAACATCCTCAAGTCCGTCAGCCGCATGCTGCCGGACTGCAACACGCCGGAGGAGAACCAGATCGTCACGCGCGCCCGCTCGCTGCTGGCGACCTATGACGAGATGAACGAGCTCATCCGCATCGGCGCCTA
>JAEULF010000009.1 GCA_016793965.1 Alphaproteobacteria bacterium
CGGCGCTGGATCGGCATGAAGAAGCGCGGCCGGCCGCGGTCGTTGCGCACGGCGGCGGGCAACGGCAGCATGGTCTCGTCCGAGAGGTCGGGCACGGCCGAGTTCCGACGCGAGAGCAGCATGCGCCACGGCTTCCTGCGCCTGAAGGGCGAGACGAAGGCGGAAGGCCCTGGGTCAGGAGCAAGCGCGGGCCCCGGCGATTTCGAGGCGCCGATGGCGACGCTCGACTCGCTGCTGGCGGCGCGCCCGGCCCTGCAGGGCCGCCGCGTCTTCCTGAAGATCGACACGGAGGGGCTCGAGCCGGAGGTCGTGGCCGGCGCCCGCGACCTGCTCGACAGCGGCCGCGTCGCCGCCGTCATCTGGTCGCGCGGCCGGCGCTTCGACCGCGAGGCAGACCGCAACCGCCTGCTCGCCATGATGGACGGGCTCAAGGCGCGCGGCTACCGCCACTGCCGCATGCCGCACGACGTGCTCGGCGGCGCGCTGATGCCGTTCGTGTTCGGCCACGAGCTGTGCAACGTCTTCAGCCTGGCCAAGGACTTCAAGCCGCTCCCGGCCTATCCGCGCCCGGCCGGCTCCTGGATCGCGCCGCCGCGCCCCTCCTCCGTCACGCTGCCGCGCTCCGCGCGCGTCGCCTGGACGGAGCTGCTCATGGAGGCGAGAGCGACGGACGGCGGCCGCTGGGCCGATCCCGCCGGGCTCGATGCCGGCGCCGCCGAGCGCGCGCAGATGGCGGCGGGCTACGTGCAGGGCAACAGTCATGTGGTCGATCTCGGAGCGGGCACCATGGCGCTCGGCAAGCTGCTCGTCGGCAAGGCGATCTACCAGCCGGTCGACCTGGTGGCGCGCGCCGACAACACGATCGTCTGCGACCTGAACCAGGAGCGCTGGCCGGACAGTCCGCCCGAGGGCTACTACGACCTCGTGACGGTCATGCACCTGCTCGAGCACCTGCACGACCCCGCCGTGGCGCTCAAGCGCTGCCGCGACCTCGCCGGGCGCATGGTGCTGACCTACCGCCACCCGGCCGACCCGGAGGCCGAGCGCGAGGGCCGCCGTGCCGAGGGCATCTTCAACGATCTCTCGCCCGACGAGCTGCGCGCCGCCTTGAAGGCCGCCGGCTGGGTCGTGGCCGAGGACAAGGACCTCGGCGCCGACCGGGTTTATGTCTGCCGCGCGGCGTAGCAGTCAGCGCAGGCTCGGGCACGCGCAAGTCATCGCGACAAATCAAGAGCTTACAACGGTCGCCTCGGTGCGCTCCGCTGCGCGCTGCCGTGCGTGCGCGCCGGCCTATTGAAAGTGAGCAATTACTTACAATATGCACCCTGAGGCAGGCCGCTCGATGATCGACCGACGCGGCGCAACAGGGAGGCGAGCGATGACGCTTGACGCAGCCTATCTGACGGCATGGGGCGCGCACCTTCCCGGACGCCCGATCAAGAACGGCGAGATCGAGCACGTTCTCGGCAAGGTCGCAGGCAAGGCATCGCGCACCGGCCCCGCCGCGCTCCGGCGCAACCGCATCAAGCAGCGCCACTACGCGCTCGATGCGGACGGCGTGCCGCGCACGACGGCGGCGGCGATGGCCGCGCAGGCCGTGCGCCAAGCGCTCGCCGGGTCGGAGCGCACGCTCGCCGACATCGACTTCCTCGCCGCCGCCACGACGCAGAACGACCTGCTGGCGCCCGGCTTCGCCAGCGGCGTCCATGCCGCCCTGCGCCTGCCGCCCTTGGAGATCGCGAGCTTCCAAAGCGTCTGCGCCAGCGTGATGATGGCGCTCAAGGCAGCCGTCCTCCAGGTCAAGGCGGACGCGAAGCGGGTCGCGGCGGTCGCTGCGGCGGAGTTCGCCAGCCGGTTCCTGCGCGCGGCCATGTATGACGGCACCGACCTCGTCGACGCGGACGGGCACCTCGACCCCGACGCCGATTTCCTGCGCTTCACCCTGTCGGACGGCGCCGGCGCGGCGCTCGTCGAGCCGCGCCGCAACGAGCACGGCCCGTCGCTGCGCGTCGATTGGATCAGCCTGCGCTCATTCGCCGACCGTTTCGACACCTGCATGATCGGCGGCGGCCGCAGCGACGAGGACGGCGCGGTGCATCCCTGGAGCCATTGCGCCTCGCCCGGCGACGCCGCCCGGCAGGGCCTGTTCACGCTGCGCCAGGACTTCCGCCTCCTCGAGCGCATGATCCCGCTCTGGGTCGCCGAGTACATGCGCTGCCTCGACGAGCGGCGCTTGCGCGCCGCCGATGTCGACTGGCTGCTGTGCCACTACTCCGCGCACCACTTCCGCGAGGACCTCGTCCGCCTCGCGCGGCAGGCCGGCTGCCTGATCCCCGAGGAACGCTGGTTCACGAACCTCTACGACGTCGGCAACGTCGGCAGCGCCTCCATCCTCGTGATGATCGAGGAGCTCATGCGCCGCCGCGATCCCGTGCCCGGGCAGCGCATCCTCTGCATCGTGCCGGAGAGCGGACGCGCCATCGTCTCGCTGATGCACCTCACCGTCTGCTAGGGGGGCCGCCATGGATCCCGGCACCGACCGCGCCGCGCTGCAAGCCGCGACGATCGGCGCGCTGGCGCGCGTCTGGATCGCGTTCGAGACGTCCCTCGCCGGCGTGCCGCTGATCGACAAGCTGAACCGCGGCAAGCTGCGGCGCGACGACTACCTGCGCCTGCTGGTCAACCTGCGCCAGCAGGTGATCGAGGGCGGCCGCTGGATCGCGCGGGCGGCGTCGAGCTTCGACGCGCGCTTCGCGGAGCTGCGCTCGCGCTTCATCCGCCATGCTGCGGCGGAGCACCGCGACTACCTGATGCTCGAGGCCGACTGCCTCGCCGCCGGCGGCGACGTGCAGGCGATGCGCGCCGCGCCCAAGAACATCGGGTCCGAGGCGCTGTCGGGCTGGATGTTCCACTGCGCCGGCCAGCCGAACCCGGTCGGCCTGCTCGGCGCGATGTTCGTGATCGAGGGGCTGGGGCAGCGGCTCGCCGCCGGCTGGGCCGCCGCGATCCGCGGCCAGCTCCGCCTGCCCGAAGCGGCGGTGACGTTCCTCGCCTATCACGGCGCCGGCGACGCCGCGCACATGGAGCAGTTCGGCGCCGCGCTCGCGTTGGCGGTCGCCAGCGACGACGACGCGGCAGCGATCGTCAAGACCGCGAAGGTGACGGCGCGACTCTACCGGCTGCAGCTCGAGGAGATCGACAATGCCTGAGCCGACGAAGCCGGCCGCCGGAGGATGCAGCAACGCATCAGCCGCCAATGCCGCCTTCGGGCCCCACGACCCGGCGGATCCGAGCCCGTGGCTGGCGCTCGCCCTCGACGAAGCCCTCCCCTTCGATGCCGATGCCAAGCGCGCGCTCTTGCGCTGCCAGGCCTCGCGCGCGCGGCAGTTCCTGCTGCCCATCGTGCGGCCGCTCGCCCGCCTCGCGATCGTCCTGGTGCAGCTCGTCCGCGTCGTGGCGCCGCGCTTTCCCGACCGGCCGCGCCTGCTGCACCGGCTGATGGTCTGGGGCATGCGCCGCTTCCTCAGCCCCGACGCCAACCTGCTCGTGCTGCGCCATTTCCATCTCGGGAGCGAGATCCTCGCCTTCATCGCCGACAACGCGACGCCGGGCTTCCGGCCGGCGCTGCACCCGCTGCGCCCGAAGCGGCTGGAGGACCTGCGCGACAACGCCTTCGTCAAGCACGACATCAACCTGTTCAACTTCCTCATCGCGCTCAACCAGGAGCTCGACCGGCGCGGCGATCGCATCGCGCCGCGCGCAGCCCTCGACTTCTCGGCGATCGGCGACGCGCCGCTCGCCTTCGACGGCCTGCCCCGCTCCTGGACCAACGTCATCGACGTCCACACGGCAATCGAGCTCTACACGCCGCTCTACGCCGCCTTCCTCACGGATCGCGACTTCTGGCGCGCCAGCAACTCGCTCCAGCTCGACGAGACCGTGGCGCTCTATGCGGCGCGCCTGGTCGGGCAGGAATCCCATCTCGGCCTGGTCAACAACCGGCATCCGCTGGTCCCGATCGCGACGCTGGAGGCGGGCTTCCGTCTCATGCTGCACGGTCTGGCCACCGAGCTGCTCCATGCCTTCCTGAAGCGCGCCAAGGCCGCCCAGGACGGCGCGGCTCCGATCTCGGCCGCGCGCGCGGGCGCCGGGCTTGACCAGGCGCAAACTCCTGCTTGACCCCCGCCGGCCGCCGCCCCCACGGTGGAACGAAGCGGCCAGGCCTTCGACGTGCCGCGCGGGGATTCGGGGAGAGATCCGCATGTCCGAGCGTCATTGGGAGACCGGGCGCCCGCTGGAGGCGCTGCGCGCGGCGGGATCGGCCTACGAGGCGGAGTACGCGGCGCTGCACGGCCAGCGCATCGCGCTGATCCGCCAGTACAACATGTGGTACGCGATCGGCTTCGCGACATCGCTGTCGTGCTTCTGGCTGCTCGTCTTCCTCAGCCTCTCGGTCTCCAGCATGCCGCTGATGATCGCCAGCGCCGCCATCGCGAGCTGCATCGTCTGGTTCGCCTACCGCGTCGTGCTGACCATCGACCGGCACGTGGTCGCGCTCTACCCGCGCATCGTCTTCCTGGAGCTGGCGCTCGACCTCGACTTCTACCGCGACTACCTGCGCCGGCGGCCGCGCGGCGACACCGAGCGCTCCTTCATCGAGCGCTGCGAGCAAGTTGCCGCCGGCACGACTGTGGCGCTCTGGCGCGAGGTCTACAGCCTGTTCAACGCCAAGGACTTCCCGTCCGACCGCCGCATCACCGTCCACTTCAAGTACGCCGGCTTTCTCGCCGTCGCCATGTACTGGCTGATCGTCGGCCTGATCGTCCTGCCGCAGTACCTCGGCCGCGGCCGCTGAGGGCGACCGCCGATGCCTTGGGGCCCCACCCCGACCCTCCCCGTCGCTGCGCGACGGGGAGGGGGAAGAGCGCCGTGCTTCCCCCTCCCCGTGCGCAAGCATGGGGAGGGTCGGGGTCGGGCGACGGCATTGCGTTGCGTCAAGGCCTTCGGACTCTTGCTCGCCGCCCTGCTCGCGGCCGCGCCGAGCCCCGCGGCGGAGATCGCGCCGGCGCTCACCTACGCGCCGCTGGTCGAGCGCGCCGCGCCGGCCGTGGTCAACATCTTCGCGCGCAAGGTGGTGAGCGACCCGGGCATCCCGCGCGCCTTCGGCGACGCGCCGCTCTGGCGGCTGTTCAGCGACGCGCTGCTCTTCGGCTACGGCGCGCGCGAGCGGATCGAGAACTCGCTGGGCTCCGGCGTCATCGTGCGCGCCGACGGCATCGTCGTCACCAACCACCACGTGATCGCCGACGCCGAGGGGATCTTCGTCGGCCTCGCCGACGACCGCGCCTTCCCGGCGGAGGTGCTGCTCTCCGACAAGCGCACTGACATCGCCGTGCTGCGGCTCGCCATGCTCGGCGAAGAGCTCCCCTTCCACGCGCTCGCCGATTCCGACGCGCTGGCGGTCGGCGACATCGTGCTGGCGATCGGCAACCCCTTCGGGATCGGCCAGTCCGTGTCGAGCGGCATCGTCTCCGCACTGGCGCGCTCCGGCGCCGGCATCGGCGACTTCCGCTTCTTCATCCAGACCGACGCGGCGATCAATCCCGGCAACTCCGGCGGCGCGCTGGTCACCGCCGACGGCCGGCTGGTCGGCATCAACACGGCGATCCTGACGCGCAGCGGCGGCTCGCAGGGCATCGGCTTCGCCGTCCCCGTCAACATCGTGCGCGCGGCGATCGAGGCGGCCGTCGCCGGGCAGCCGCTGGTGCGCCCGTGGATCGGCGTCTCCGTGGTCCGCACGCCG
>JAEULF010000020.1 GCA_016793965.1 Alphaproteobacteria bacterium
CGCGAGAAGATCCTCCGCGGCGCCGCGCGCCTGGCCGACGCCGTGCGCGTCACCCTCGGACCGAAATCGAAATCCGTGCTGATCCAGAAGGCATGGGGCGCGCCGATCGTATGCAACGACGGCGTCACCATCGCCAAGGAACTGAGCCTGAAGGACCCCGAGGAGAACCTCGGCGCGCAGATGCTGCGCCAAGCCGCCGAGCGCACCGGTGACCTGGTCGGCGACGGCACGAGCACGGCGACCATCCTCGCGCACGCCATGCTGGCCGACGGCATCCGCAACGTCGTCGCCGGGGCGAGCGCCATCGACATCAAGCGCGGCCTCGACCGCGGCGCCAAGTCCGCCGTGGCTGCGCTCCAGGCACTCTCTCGGCCCGTCAGGACGCGCAAGGAGAAAGCGCAAGTCGCGACCATCTCCGCGCACAACGACCCGGCGATCGGCGAGCTGGTGGCCGACGCCATGGCGAGGGTCGGGGGCGACGGCGTCATCTCGCTCGAGGAGTCGAAGACGACGGAGACCGTGCTCGACGTCGTCGAGGGCATGCAGTTCGACCGGGGCTTCCTGTCGCCTTACTTCGTCACCGACCCGGACAAGATGGAGGCGGTGCTCGAGGAACCGTACATCCTGCTGTGCGACCGAAAGGTCGCCGTGCTCAAGGACCTGCTGCCGCTGCTCGACCAGATCGCGAAGTCCGGCCGGCCCATCCTGGTGGTCGCCGAGGACGTCGAGGGCGAGGCGCTGGCGACGCTCATCGTCAACCAGCTGCGCGGCACGCTGCGGAGCTGCGCGGTCAAGGCGCCGGGCTTCGGCGACCGGCGCAAGGCGATGCTGCAGGACGCGGCGATCCTGACCGGCGGCATCGTGATCTCCGAGGAGATCGGGCTGAAGCTCGAGAGCGTGACGTTGGAGCAGCTCGGCCGCGCCAAGCGCGTCGTGGTGGACAAGGACGACACGACCATCATCGACGGCGCCGGCGAGCGCGCGCAGATCGACGCGCGCGTGCAGCAGATCAAGCGCGAGATCGAGGAGACCACCAGCGACTACGACAAGGAGAAGCTGCGCGAGCGGCTGGCGAAGCTGGCCGGCGGCGTCGCCGTCATCCGCGTCGGCGCCCCGACCGAGTCCGAGATGAAGGCGCGCAAGGAGGCGCTCGACGACGCGATCGCCGCGACCAAGGCTGCCGTCGCCGAGGGCATCGTGCCGGGCGGCGGCCTGGCGCTGCTGCGCTGCATCGACGCCGTCGCCAAGGAGGAAGCAGCGTGCGAGGGCGACGAGCGCACGGGCGTCCAGGTGCTCAAGCGCGCGCTCGAGACGCCGACGCGCCAGATCGCCGAGAACTCGGCAGCGGACGGCGGCGTCGTCGTGGCGCGCATGCTGGCCGAGAGCGGCAGCCGCGGCTTCGACGCGGCGCGGAAGGAGTATGTGGACCTGGTCGAGGCCGGCATCATCGACCCGACCAAGGTGGTGCGCATCGCTCTGGAGAACGCGGTCTCCGTCGCCAGCGTGCTGCTGCTGACCGAGGCGACGATGACGGAAATCCCGGAGCCCAAATCGGCCCGCGCCGCAGAGCCTGAGATGGCGATGTAGCGCCCGCTCAATCCCCTGCCGCCGCCTTCGCCTGAGCCTGCGCGGTCCGCGCCGCGACGCCGTTGCGGCCGGCGCGCTTGACGTCGTAGAGCGCCTCGTCGGCGCGCTTGACCAGGCCGGCCGGCGCTTCCTCGCCCGCATGCGCCGACGCGACGCCGAAGCTGCCGGAGAGCGTCACCGCGCCGCCGCGCGCGATCAGCGACACCGCCCGCATCTCGTCGAGGATGCGCTGCGCCACGGCGACCGCCTCCGACGCATCGGTCTCCGGCAGCACCACAGCGAACTCGTCGCCTCCGAGCCGCGCCAGGAGGTCGGTCGGGCGCATCGCCGCGCGGCCGCACTCGGCGACGCGCTGCAGCGCGCGGTCGCCGACGTCGTGGCCGTGCCCGTCGTTGATCCGCTTGAAGTGATCGATGTCGAACAGGATGACGGCAAGCGGCCGGCCGTAGCGGCGCCAGCGCTCGAGCTCCTGCGCCAGCACGCGGTCGAACACGCGGCGCGTCGCCAGGCCCGTGAGCACGTCGGTCTCCGCCTCGCGCCGGATCTTCGCCGCCATGCGCTCGGCCACCATGAGGACCATGCCGAGCGCCAGGAATGCCGCCAGCGCGTTGCCAAGGAGGATCAGGGAAACGCTGACCGCGCCGCTCTCGGCGCCGATGCCGGCCTCGATGCCGGCGGCGGCCGGCAGCACGGCGCCGGTCAGGGTCGCGGCCAGCCGCGCTGCGCTGGCAGAAAGGATCAGGATAGCCAGGACCAAGCCGACGCTGCGCGTGAGCTTATGGTCGTCGCGCGGCAGCTTCAGCAGCAGCAGCAGGAAGTAAACCTGGATCGCCAGGACGAGCAGCTGGAAGACCGTGAGGCGCGCCTCCAGGCTCGGCAGGGCGAAGGTGAAGAGCGCCGTGGCGCCGGCGAGGACGCACGTGCCCGCGGCCCAGATCCAGCGCTGCGGCTTGAGCCCGACGAAGGCGCGCAGCCCGTCCACCACGAAGGCCGGCCCGATCAGCCCGACCGGGTTGCCCAGCACGCGCAGGAGGTCGGACCCCGTGCTCTCGGCCAGGCCGTTGATCACCATGACCGACGGCAGGACGAAGAACGCCGCAGCCCACTGCCAGGGAAAGCGCCAATCCCGCGCCAGCGCGACGATCAGCGCGAAGACCACGCCGATCGCCGCCATCATCGAGACATGCATGACGATGAGGGAAGAGGCGTCGAGCATGCGGGATCCCGGCTGGGACAGGGGACGCAGTGGGACTTTATGCCATGACCGCCGGAATGGCACAGTGCGGCAATCGGCTTCCGCCGCGGCGCGCCTGGCGACTATCCATCGCGAGGGCTAACCTGCTCGTCGGCCGAGACTTTCCGCTTGTCGGTCATGGGCAACCACGGCGCGATGCCCCACCGCCCCTTGCCGCAGGCGCGATCGCATCGTAGTCTGACATATCACTGATGTGTCAGACGGCGCGGCAAGCGCCGCCTTGTTGCCCGGGAGGATGCCCGCATGCCGGAAGCCCAGTCCGATCGCCTGCCCGTCGCCGCCGCGCGCGGCTTGGCCGCGCCGAAGGTCCTGACACGCGACCAGGTCGCGTCGTATCACGCCAACGGCTACGTCGCCGTCGAGCGGTTGATCAAGCAGCCACTGCTCAAGCAGCTGCAGGACCTGGCCCAGGAATTCATCGACCGCAGCCGCAAGGTGAGCGCGTCCGACGACGTGTTCGACGTGGCGCCCAGCCATACGGCGCAGGCTCCGAAGCTGCGGCGCTTGAAGACCCCGGACGAGCAGCACCCGCTCTTCTGGGAGACGGCGACCGGCATCATCGCCGACGTGGCCGCGGACCTGATCGGCCCGGACGTGACGTTCCACCACTCCAAGCTCAACTTCAAGTGGGCCGACGGCACGGACCAGGTGCGCTGGCACCAGGACATCAGCTTCTACCCGCACACCAACTACGACCTGCTGACGATCGGCGTCTACCTGCACGGCGCCGCTGCCGATGACGGACCGCTCATGGTGCTGCCGAAGAGCCATCTCGGCCCCGTGTGCAACCAGTACGACGCCAAGGGCGCCTGGACTGGCTCGCTGTCCGATGCCGACGTGGCCAAGCTGCCGCTCGACCAGGCGGTGACCATCACCCTGCCGCCGGGCTCGGTCACCGTGCACAACGCCGTGACGCTGCACGCCTCCGGCAACAGCAAGAGCAAGACCGGCCGCCCGCTGCTGCTCTTCGCCTACGCCCCGGCCGACGCCTTCCCCTATACGCCGAACCCGTCGAAGTCGCGCCATGACCGGGCGCTGGTGCGCGGCAATCCCGCGCGCTGGGCACGGATGGACCCGCGTCCCTGCCTGGTGCCGCCGGACTGGTCGAAGGGCTACACCTCGATCTACGCGGCCCAGGCGGGCGAGGACAAAAGCGGCATGATGTGACGCGTCCCTGCTATACCGGCAGGCGTGAGCGATGCACCCACGCCTGACGCAGCAGGGACGGACCGAGCCACAAGCAGCGGAGACCGGAACGACGTTCAGCGGGACCTGGATCCCCAGAACGCACGCCTGGTGGCCCTGCTCAAGGCCGCCCAGGTGGTGCTCGGGCTGACCGGAAGCGCCGCGCCGCGCCTCGTCCATGCCGGCCCGCGCGACGACGGCACGCTTGATTGCGCAGCCGTTCTCGAAGACTGCCGCGCGGCGGCGGCCTGCGTGCATCCTGATGGCGTCATCGCCGTCGCCGGCACTTTCTCGATCGACCGTCCCGCCGTGACCGAGGCATTGCTGGCGCATGCCCGGGAGAACCCGCGCTTCGTCCCGTTCCTCCTGGCTCCGGGCATGACCTATCTCTGCGCCCCAGCTCACGCAGAGCGCTACCTGCGGCACGTGCTGCCCCATCTGCCGGACGTGGGCACGATCCGGCGGCGTGCGCTCCTCGGCACGAGCGTCATGGTGGTCGCGCCCGGCGAGATGCCCTCCGACGGCCCCTACGCGGGCGCCGCCCGCTACATCGACGTCACCATGGACGAGGTGCATGGCTACCTCGACCCGGGGAACGCGAAACTCTTCCTGATGCTCGATTTCGCGCAGGCCGGGCACGGCCTGACCGGCGACCTCGCCGAGATCGGCGTCTATCGCGGCCGCGCCACGATCCTGCTCGCCAAGCTGCTGCGGGTCGCCGAGACATTGATTGCCGTCGACGTGTTCGAGACCTATGGCCAGACGCCGCCGTTCAATCTCGTCGCGCCGTTCCTGCACAATTGCCGGCGGCGCGGCGTGCCGATGGAGCGGCTGCGGATGGCCGCGGTCGATACGCTGCGCGCCCCCGAGAAAGCCCTCCAGGCGCTCGGACGCGGCCGGGTGCGCTTCATCCATGTCGACGGCGGCCACAAGGACGAGACGGTGCGCAGCGACTGCCGCATAGCCGCCGAGGCCACGCATCCCGACGGCATCATCGCGTTCGACGACATGTTCTCCGATATGGACCCAGAGGTGACGCCGGCCGTGCTCGCGCATTTCGCCGCCGACCGCCGCTTCGCGCCGCTGCTGGTCGCGCCGAACAAGGCATACTTCTGCGCGCCGCGCATGCGCATGCACTACCTGCGCTACCTCCTGCCGTTCTTGCCGGGAGCGCGGTCGCGGGCGCCCATGCGGCTGCTCGACGTCGATGTCCCGGCCGCCAGGCTCGACGACGAGCCGTCGATCGAGCACCTCATGGCGCTGCCCAGCCTGTCCGGACCCGAGGCCGCAACCCTGCACGCTCGGCTGCAGCGGCTCGGCGCTCAATCCTCCCAGGGAGCATAGGCGCGGAACGTGCGGCCTCCCGCGTCCGGCCGCACGAGCGATCGCGCCTTCTCGTTCAAGAGCGCCGCCCAGCGCGAGAAGCCGCTGTCGCAGGCCATGACGATGTCGGCGATCGAGAGGACATGGAAATCCGGGAAGAACGGCGCCTCGGGGAAGGGATCGCCGAGATCGGCCGCGGTCATCGTCGGCAAGCCGGCGAAGGCCGGCATGACCTCGGCGAGGTCGTCGCTCGCCACGTAGAGCACGGGGGCGTCGAGGTCCGGCCAGGCCGCATCCAGCCAGGCCCGATAGGCTTGCGGCTCGACCAGCTTGCCCGGCGCCTCGGTCTTGAAGTCCGTGCGCCTGATGTGGGCTGCGACCAGCGTGCGCCCGCGGCTGCGAACCGCCGCCTCGATCGCCTGGACGCGCGCGCGCCAGAAGGGCGCGGGACGGTACAGGCGTCGCACCGCGTCGCGGCTTCCGGCAAGAGCGCGCGGGCTGTAGCGCGCGACCAGGTCGCGATCGACCAAGGGCGGCGCCTCCGGCCGGGGGTCGCGCAACGCTGCGATCACCGGGTCGTCGTCCGTCGATACGACATGCGCTGGCAGGACGCGCAGGATCGGCGGGTCGTCGATGCCGTAGAGCATCTGGCCGGGCCAAGGAGCGGTCGCCAGCGCCAGCCCGAACCGGTCAGCGTAGAGCCGGGCGATCGCGTAGAGCGCCAGCTGGTCGCCGAACCGGCCCTGGTAGCCGAGAAGCCCGACCGTGATGCGGCCGGGATGGCGGGGCGCAGGTCGCGCGGCGACGCCGAGGTCGGCGGCCGCGACGGGCTGGCGGAGGTCGGGCGCGGACCCTCCGCGCAGCCGGAGCAGCGCCGCCTGCTTCAGGCCATAATGGGCGAGCCGCGTGAAGGCGCTCGTCAGGTTGGGCTGCAGCCCGGCAGCCCGTCGCCAGCACTGCAGCGCCCGCGCGCCCTCGCCGCGCGCCAGGAAAAGGTCGCCGAGCACCGACCAGGTCCGCGCGTTGTTCGGATCGGCAGCCTGCAGCGGCGCCAGCAGCGCGCCGGCCTCCGCTGCCCGGCCCGCCAGCAGCAGCACCTCGGCAAGACGCTGCCGGCGCTCGATCTCGAGAGCAGGATCGGCCAGGGGCTGCACCAGCACCGCCTCCGCCTCCTCGATCCGGCCGAGGGCCGCGAGGACCGAGCCGTGCAGGAACCGCATGAGCGGATCGTCGGGCGCCGGCGCGCGCGCGATCGCCAGGTTCTCTTCCGCCTGGTGCCAATGGCCGATACGCGCCTGGAGCTCCGCCAGCCTTCGGCGCGCCCGGCGGTGCCCCGGGTCGAGCGCCAGCGCGGCCTTGAGGTCCGCGATCCCGCGCAAGTCCTGCCCCAATTGCGCGAGGACCGCACCGCGCGCCGCGAGCGCTTCGGGATGCGGTCCGGCGCGCGCGATCACGGCATCGAAGGCAGCCAGAGCGCCAGCGTCGTCGCCGCGCTCGTGCAAGCAGTAACCGAGGATGAACTGCAGGTCGCCGTCGTCGGAGACGGCGATCGCGCGCTGGAGCAGCGCAACGGCCTGGCTCCAGCGGCCGGCCTGCATCAGTCGGCGCGCCGCCAGCGCCGGCGGCTCGCCCGGATCGTCCGATCCGCCGGCACGCACCCCGTCGCTGCTCACCTGATCTCCCTGCTTGAGCGCTGCCGCTGCGCGTCCGTCTCCGCTGCGACCCTTAAATGGCACGCCGGGCGGCGGCAAGGCGCGAAGTTGCTTCCGTTGCCCGCGCCGACCGCATTCATCTGGACATGCGGCACACGGGACGGCAGTCTCCGCGCTCCTCCATATTGGAGCTTCGGAGCCATGCCGTGCCGCCCGTGTACCGCTTCGCGCCCAGCCCGACCGGGCGGCTGCACGTCGGCAACGCTCGGGTCGCGCTCGTCAATTGGCTGATGGCGCGCCGCGCCGGCGGCAGCTTCCGCCTGCGCCTGGACGACACAGACACGGATCGCTCGCGTCCCGAGCTCGCCGCGGCCATCGAGACCGATCTCGCTTGGCTGGGCCTTGCCTGGGACGGCGCCGTCGCCCGCCAGTCCGACCGATCGGCGCGCTACGCCGAGGCGGCCGCTCAGCTCAAGGCGGCGGGACGTCTCTACCCCTGCTATGAGACGCCGGAAGAGCTCGACCTAAAGCGCAAGTCGACGCTCGCCCAGGGCAAGCCGCCGGTCTACGACCGCGCGGCCCTGGCGCTGACCGCCGCCGAGCGCGCGCTGATGGAGGAAGCGGGTCGCAAGCCGCATTGGCGCTTCAAGCTGGCGCCGGGCACCATCGCCTGGAGCGACATGGTGCGCGGTCCGGTGCAGTTCGACGCGGCCAAGCTGTCGGATCCCGTGCTGCTGCGCGCCGACGGCAGCCCGCTCTACCACCTGCCCTCGGTCGTCGATGACATCGACATGGCGGTGACGCACGTCGTGCGCGGCGAGGACCATGTCGACAACACGGCGCTTCACATCCAGCTCTTCGCGGCGCTCGGCGCGTCCCTGCCGGAGTTCGTGCACCTGCCTCTCATGCTCGATACGACGGGGCACAAGCTGTCGAAGCGGCTCGGCGGCCTGTCGCTCGCCGAGCTGCGCGATGCCGGCATCGAGGCCATGGCGCTCAACAGCTACCTCGCGCGTCTCGGCACCGCGGACCCGGTCGAGCCGGTGACCGATCTCGCCCTGATCGCCGAGCGCTTCGACATCGCGCATATGGGGCGCGCCGCGCCGCGCTTCGATCCGGACGAGCTGGCGGCGCTCAACGCGCGCCTGCTGCACAAGCTGCCTTTCGATGCCGTGCGCGACCGCCTGGCGGCGATCGGCGCCGGCGCGATCGGGCCGGAAGCGTGGGAGACGCTGCGCACCGCCGTGACGCGGCTCTCGGACATCGCGCAGTGGGTCCCGGTGGTGGCTGGGGCGCCCCTCGCGGCCGCCGCGCCGGACGCCGACCGGCCGCACCTCGCCGAGGCCCTGCGCCTGCTGCCGCAAGCGCCCTGGGGGCCGGATACCTGGGGGCAGTGGACCAAGGCCCTCGGCGCCGCGACGGGCCGCAAGGGCAAGGAGCTGTTCATGCCGTTGCGCCGAGCGCTGACCGGCCATGAGCACGGGCCGGAGATGAAAGCGCTGCTGCCCCTGATCGGCGCCGCGCGCGCGCGCGCGCGGCTGGCAGCGGCGGCCGGCTTGCCGACGAGCGGTGCGACGGAAGGGGACGCGCGATGACCGGCTTGGTGCTGCACAACACGCTGACCCGGCGCAAGGAGCCCTTCGCGCCGCTCGACCCCGGCCATGTGCGCATGTACGTCTGCGGGCCCACCGTCTACGATCGCGCGCATCTCGGCAACGCGCGGCCGGTCATCGTCTTCGACGTGCTCTACCGGGTGCTCAAGCGGCTCTATCCGCGCGTCACCTATGCGCGCAACATCACCGACGTCGAGGACAAGATCATCGCCGCCGCGGCCGCCAACAAGGAGCCGATCGCGGCGCTGACCGCGCGCACGGAGGCCATGTACCACGCGGACATGGACGCGCTCGGCGCGCTGCGGCCGGACGTCGAGCCGCGCGCCACCGATCATGTCGCGGAGATGGTGGCGCTGATCGAGAAGCTGGTCGCGCGCGGCCATGCCTATGAGGCCGACGGGCACGTCCTGTTCGGCGTTCCGAGCATGACGGCGTACGGCGAGCTCTCCGGCCGCTCGCGCGACGAGATGATCGCCGGCGCCCGCGTCGAGGTGGCGCCCTACAAGAGGGATCCCGCCGACTTCGTGCTCTGGAAGCCGTCGACGCCGGAGCAGCCGGGCTGGCCCAGCCCCTGGGGGCGCGGCCGCCCGGGCTGGCACATCGAGTGCTCGGCGATGAGCGAGCGCTGGCTCGGCATGCCCTTCGACATCCATGGCGGCGGCATCGACCTCATCTTCCCGCACCACGAGAACGAGATCGCGCAGACGCGCTGCGCGCACGGCATCCCGCTGATGGCCAAGGTCTGGATGCACAACGGCTTCCTCATGGTCGAAGGCGAGAAGATGTCGAAGTCGCTCGGCAACTTCTTCACCGTGCGCGACATGCTCGACCAGGGGCACGCGGGCGAGACGCTGCGGCTGGTGATGCTGCAGACGCACTACCGCCAGCCGCTCGACTGGCGGGCCGAGGGCATCGCGCGCGCCAAGGAGACGCTGGACCGGTTCTACCTGGCCCTGCGCGGCGCCCCCGTGGGCGCGGCCGCGGCCGAGCCCCGCGCGGTCATCGAAGCCCTGCTCGACGACCTGAACACGCCGAGCGCCCTGTCCGCGCTGCACGCCGATCTCGCCGCCCTCAACAAGGCGGCGACGGAGCCGGAGCGCGCCTCCGCCCGCGCGCGCCTCGTCGCCGGCGGCGCGCTGCTGGGCCTGCTCCAGGCCGAGCCCGAAGCTTGGCTGCGCGGCACCGGCGCGGCGGCGTCGGCCGGGCTCGACGACGCGGCGATCGAGGCGCTGATCGCCGGACGCAACGCCGCGCGCAAGGCCAAGGACTTCAAGGAAGCCGACCGCATCCGCGCGGAGCTAGCAGCCGCCCGCGTGATCATCGAGGACGGGCCGAAGGGCACGACGTGGCGGCGCGGGTGAACCCGCCGCTCACGCGCGCGCGCTGTCGCGCCAGATGCCGTGCAGCTCGCGCAGCGAGAACAGGCACATCAGGAAGCCGTTGAACGGCATGGCGCCGTACCAGAGCGGCCGCGGCAGCGAGAAGTGGGGCGAGAGATCGACCGCGCGCAGGCAGAGATCGAAGGACTGCCAGGTGAAGAGCGCGATGAAGGCAAGGCACGCCGCCGAGAGCGCGAGGCGATAGGCGCGCGCGTGCCGGGTGCCCGCGACCGCCAGGGGCACGATCTCGACGTAGAAGTGCTGGCGCACCCGCCAGACCTCGGCCGTCCCGGTGAAGACCAGCCAGACCAGCAGCAGCTCGATGATCTCGTCCGTCCACTCCATGCTGCCGACCGGCACGAAGCGGTGCAGCACCGTGGCCGTCATCAGGACGGCGATGCCGACGAACAGCGCCACCGCGAAAGTCCGCAGCGCGAGGCCCAGGGACGCCTCGATGCCGGCCAGCCCTCGGCGCGTCATCGGCCGGTCCCCATGACCAGGTTGGGCAGGAAGGTCACGAGCTCGGGAACGTAGGTGATCAGCAGGAGCACGCCCGTCAGCACGCAGATGAACGGCAAGAGCTCCCGCGCGAGCTTCACGACCGGCACCTCGGCGATGGTCGAGACGGCGTAGAGGACCATGCCCACCGGCGGGGTCAGCAGCCCGATCATCAGGTTGAGCGTCATCACCACGCCGAAATGCACGGGGTCGATCCCGAACTTCGCCATCACCGGCAGGAAGATCGGGATGGTCAGCAGCATGATGGCGATGCCCTCCATGAAGCAGCCGAGCACCAGCAGGACGACATTGAAGATCAGCAGGATCATCGCCTTGCTGTCGGTCAGCGTCGTCAGCAGCTCGACGACTTCCTGAGCGGCGCGGATGTAGACGAGGAGCCACCCGAACATGCCGGCCGCTGCGATGATGAACATCACGCGGACGGTCTGGTCGACGGTCTCCCAGAGGATCTTGCCGAGCTTGCGCATGTCGAGCTCGCGGTAGACGAGGACGCCGACGGCGAGCGCGTAGATCACGGCGGCGACGGCCGCCTCGGTCGGCGTGAAGGCGCCGCCGAGGATGCCGCCCATGATGATGGCCGGCGCCAGCAGCCCGAGGATCCCGTTGAAGCCGGAGCGCGCGACCTCGCGCAGGCTCGCGCGCGCCTCGGCGCGGTATGAGCGGCGCCAGGCGAGCACGTAGATGATCGCCATGATGCCGAGCCCCATGGCGACGCCGGGCACGACGCCGCCGAGGAAGAGCGCGCCGACCGAGACCTCGGCGAGCGCGCCGTAGATGACCAAGGGGATCGAGGGCGGGATCACCGGACCGATCGTCGAGGACGACGCCACGACCGCGCCCGCGAAGGGCTTGTCGAAGCCGGCATCCTTCATGGCCTTGATCTCGATGACGCCGAGCCCCATCGCCTCGGCGAGCGCGGCGCCGGAGATGCCGGCGAAGAGCATCGAGGCCAGCACGCTGACATGCGCGAGCCCGCCGCGCACATGCCCGACCACGGTCTTGGCGAAGCCGAAGATCCGGTCGGTCATGCCGCCCGCGTTCATGAGGTTGCCGGCCAGGATGAAGAACGGGATGGCAAGCAGCGGGATCGCGGTCGAGGCCGAGTACATGCGCTGCGCCATCGCGCCCATCATGCGCGGCTCGCCGAGGCCGATGAAGAAGCCGACCGCGGTGAGCCCCATCGCCACGGCGATCGGCAGGCCAGCGAGGATCAGGACGACGAGCACCGTGAAGATGAGCACGACGAGCATTGGCTGGCACCGGCTGGTGAGATGAGCGGCCGCGGGGCGCCATCGTGGCCGTCCCGGCGCTCGACGCTGGGCCGCCGCCCTTCGGCCGGCTCGCGCCGAGCCGTGCCTCCGGGCGGCGTCCCGGCGCGCCTACTTCTTGCGCGCCTCGTCGACGTACTTCATGAAGGTCGTGACGTTGTCGGCGCCGGCGAACTTCTTGATCTCCTCGTTGGCCGGGCCCATCGCCTTCTGGAACGGCGCCGTGTCGGGCGCGGCGACCGTCATGCCCTTCTTCTTCAGGTCCTCGATCAGGCCGGCCTCCTCGCTCTGCAGGAGCTCGCGCGTCAGCTTGCCGGCCGCCGCCGATTCCTCGCGCATCACCTTCTGCTGGTCGGCGGAGAGCTTCTTCCAGGCGCCGGCGTTCACGACGTGGAACATCGCCTGGTACATGTGGCGGGTCAGCGTCAGGTACTTCTGCACCTCGTAGAACTTGGCGCTGTGGATCGTGGCGATCGGGTTCTCCTCGCCGTCGACCACGCCTTGCGAGAGCGACAGGTAGAGCTCGGGGAAGCCGATCTTCTGCACGTTGGCCCCGAGCGCCGCCATCGCGGCCGAGAGCTGGATCTCGGGAGGCGTCCGGATCTTCAGGCCCTTGACGTCCTCGGGCTTCATGATCGGCCGCTTGCTGTTCGTCAGGTGGCGGAACCCGTACTCCCACACGCCGATCACCTCGAGCCCGATCTTCTGCGAGCGCGGCTCCAGCCACTGGCGCACCGGCCCGTCCATGGTGCGCCGCGCATGGTCGAGGTCGGCGAAGGCGAAGGGGATCATCAGGGCCGCGAAGGCCTTGTCGTACTTGTCGAGCTGGCCGGAGGTCGGGATCGCGATGTCCACCACGCCGTTGCGCGTCTGCTCCAGGATCTCGGGCGGCGACCCCAGCGCGTTGTTCGGGAAGAGCTGGATCTTCACGGCGCCGTTCGAGCGCTTCTCCACGTTGGCCTTGAACTGCACGGAGGCCTTGTGGACCGGATGGGACTCCGCGTTGTAGTGGCCGAACTTGAGCGTCACGTCGGCCGACGCGCCGCTCGCGGCGACCGCGAGCGCGCAGGCGCCCGCGGCGACGAGCATGAGCTGCTTGGGCATGCTGGCACCCTCCCTGTTGGTCGCTGCAGCCGGCTCGCGGCGGCGCCCGGCGCCAACGCGCGGGGGAGGCCGGTCCGGTCTTGGTCGTAAGCTCGCATGGTCATCGTACAAGTGTCAATTCTCTGCGGCACCTGCCGCCGGGCAGCGGCGCTGCGCCGCGGCGGCGTTGACCGGCACGCCGATTGTACGATAACCGTTCGCCCATGCCCGGAGCCGCGCCATGAGCAGCCGACCGCCCGCGCCGCCCGTCGCGCAGCGCAACAACCTGACGACCGAGCTCGTGCGCCTGCTGGCGCGCGAGATCGGCGCGGGCAAGCTGCGCCCCGGCGCGCAGCTGCCGACCGAGCAGGACATGATGGCGGCGTACGGCGTCAGCCGCACCGTGATCCGCGAGGCGATCTCGGCGCTGCGCTCGAGCGGGATCGTGGTGACGAAGCAGGGGCTCGGCACCTTCGTCTCCCGCGAGACGCAGCGCCAGCCCTTCCGCATCGACCCGCGCGACCTCGGCACGCTGCAGGAGGTCCTGCGCATCATGGAGCTGCGCAAGAGCGTCGAGATCGAGGCCGCCGCCATGGCGGCGGAGCGCCGCTCGGCGCGCGACCTCTCCGCGATCCGCGGCGCGCTGCAGCGCATCGCCGACGCGATCGAGCGGCGCGAGGCGGGCATCGACGAGGATTTCGAGCTGCACCGCGCGATCGCCGCGGCGACCGGCAACCACTACTTCGTCGCGTTCCTGCAGTTCCTCGGCCATCACATCATCCCGCGCCAGACGCTGCGCATCGAGCACGAGGGCGCGGAGGACCGGGCGCTCTACCTCAGGCGCGTGCAGGCGGAGCACCGCGCGATCTGCGACGCGATCGCGCGCAAGGACCCGCCGGCCGCCCGGTCGGCGATGCGCGCGCACCTGGAGAACAGCATGAAGCGCTACCGCATCTTCGGCGAGGCTGTCGGCGCGGCCGCGCCGGCGAAGCGCGCGCGCCCGTCCGGCGGGCGCGGCAACGGGCGCGCGACGGCCAGGGCCAAGGCCGGCCGGCCGAAGCGCGGCCGGCGGCCGGCGGCACGGGACGGCCGCGCATGATCCCGCGCTCCGTCCTGATCACGGGGGCCGCCGGCGGCCTCGGCACGCGGCTGCGCGGCCTGATGCGCGGGCTCTACCCGCGCCTGGTCCTGACCGACCGCGCGACGCCGAAGGACCTGCAGCCCGACGAGACCTTCGTCGCGGCGGACCTGGCGCAGCTCGACGAGATGGAGCGCGTCATGGCGGGCATCGACGCGGTCGTGCACCTCGGCGGCATGTCTGTGGAGAACGAGTGGCAGGCGATCCTCGACGCCAACATCATCGGCCTCTACAACGCCTTCGAGGCGGCGCGGCGCTGCGGCGTCAAGCGCGTCGTCTTCGCGTCGTCCTTCCACGTCGTCGGCTACTACCGGCGCAACCGGCGCTTCGGCACGGAGGCCCGCGTCCGCCCGGATTCGCGCTACGGCGCCAGCAAGGCGTTCGGCGAGGCGCTGGCCTCGCTCTACGCCGACAAGCACGGGCTGCGGGTGCTCTCGATCCGCATCGGCAACATCGACGACCGGCCGGTCGACAAGCGGCGGCTGTCCGGCTGGCTCAGCCCGCCCGACTTCCTGCAGCTCGTGCGCATCGGGCTGGAGCACCCGGACCTGCATTGCGAGATCGTCTGGGGCGTCTCCGACAACGAGCGCAACTGGTGGGACAACGAGGCGGCGCTGCGGCTGGGCTACCGCCCGCAGTCCAACGCCGAGACGCTGCGCGACCAGGCCCTTGCCGCGGAGGCGAAGCTGCCGCACGACCCGATCGGCGAGCTGTTCCAGGGCGGCGGCTTCGCCAGTCGCGAGTTCTCGGGCGATTTGGAGCGGATGTAGGCCGAAGGACCCCGCCATGCCCTCCTCCCTCGACGCCTATCGCCGCATCTTCGACCTTACCGGCCGCACGGCCCTCGTGCTCGGCGCCGCCTCGGGCATCGGCAAGGCCTCGGCCGAGGCGCTGGCCGCGATGGGCGCCGTCGTCGTCTGCGCCGACCGCGACGGCGCCGGCGCCGCAGCGACGGCAGCCGGCATCCGGGCGCAAGGCGGCGCCGGCGCCGAGGCGCATGAGACGGACGCCGCGGACGGCGCCGCGGTCGAGGCGCTGGTGGCGCGGTCGCGCAGCGGCCGCGGCCGCATCGACGTGGCGCTCACCACGCCGGCGATCAACATCCGCAAGCGCCTGCTCGACACCACGGACGCCGAGTTCGGCCGCGTCTTGGACCTCAACCTGAAAGGCACGTTCCTGTTCCTGCGCGCCGTCGGCCGGGTGATGGAGGCGCAGGGCTACGGCAGCCTGATCGCCTGCTCCTCGATGCGCGCCATGACGCTGGAGCCCGGCCTCGCCGTCTACGCCTCGACCAAGGCCGGCATCGTCCAGCTCGTCCGCGGCCTGGCCGCGGAGCTCGGGCCCGCTGGCGTGCGCGTCAACGCGATCGTGCCGAGCATCGTCGAGACGGCGCTGACCGAGCCCTTGAAGCAGCGCCCGGACATCCACGCGAAGTACGCCGCGCATACCGCGCTCGGCCGCTGGAGCCAGCCGGGCGAGGTCGCCGGC